>NZ_CABSQF010000031.1:0-52981 GCF_902479695.1 uncultured Phyllobacterium sp.
TTGCCGCAGGCTGGCCAAGGACTTCGAAAACATGTCACGCAACGCACTCGCCTTCCTCAAATTGGCATCCATTCGCCTCATGCTGAGAAGGCTCTGTTCAAACTGAATAACTTTCCGGACCGACTCTAATCATAAATAAGGGTGACATACGGGGGCTTTAGCCATCATGCGGTTGACGGTTTTAGGAGAGGCTACGGTTAGTATCGGCGGGCACTTGGTCCCGCGCGCACCTACGAACTTCCTGCGCATTGTCACCTACATCCTCCTGGAGAGCAACTGCCACTCGGTATCGCGCGCTAAGCTGGCACAAACACTCTGGTCGGAAACCGACCAGGCCCATGCCAGCATGAACTTGCGTCAAAGCCTCGCGCGCATTCGCAGATTTCAGGAACAATTCGGCATCACCCTGATTGAGAGCGATGCTGCCTATGTCAGGCTCAATCTAGCCTCCGTCAGTCAAGGCCTTCTCGAAATAGACCTTGTCGAGTTTTTCAACTGCGCCGAACAAGGGGGGCCAGAATCCGCCCTCAAGATCTCCGAACTTTATCATGGCGATCTTCTGGCGCAGAATGAGCCAGACAACTCTGATTTCGACGAATGGCTGGATATCAAGCGCGCTAAACTTCGTGACGACGTGATCCTTACTCTGCGGTCCAGTCTTGATCTGCCGCATTTCAACATTGATGAAAGGCGGCAATGTGCACGCAAGCTGATCGAAATCGATCCCTACCAGGAGATCGGCTATCGCACGCTCATGCAAACTGCATCCCAACTTGGGATGATCACAATGATCGAGAGAACCTTCCGGGAATGTGCTAAAAAATTACGCGATGACCTGGATATCGATCCAGAGACCGAAACAATCGAGCTTTACCAGAATCTGCATTCGAAACGATCTCTCAACCTGCCGCAAGTTGTCAGCCATGCACCGCTGCTGGGGTCTTTGTCTCTCAATGATGTGGACCATCACCGGTCGTATTTTCTTCAACCGTCAAATGCGCTCGAATTATCGAAGCAACCCATACTGCCAAAAATCATTGTATTGTATCTGCCGCAAAGCCTTGCAGACCCCATGGAGCAATTGGCCGCTTCTCTGGTCGACGATATCACGATAGGACTATGCCGGTTGCGCACACTGTCAGTGGTTGCGCCCTATACGTCCATCCGGGTTGTCACGGAATCCAGCATCAATGGCTTTTCTGACCTTCACGAACAATTGGGCGTGGATTTTGTTTTCGACAGCAGGCTCATGCGCGGCGATGGCTTTTGTTTCCTGTCGGTAAAACTCATCAACACGCGTACGCGGGAGATCGTCTGGGCGGAAAAGCAGAAATTTGATTATACATTGCCCGAACAGCAGTATCGCCATCTGTCCATGCGCATCGTTCTATCCATCGTTTCCACCATCGAAAGAGAAGAGCTGGATCGCTACAACAGGCTGATTCAGAATCCCGATGCCTATTACTGGTACCTTGTCGGCAAGAGAGAGATCGACAGCCTGGATCTTACAAAAGTCCGCACGGCGCGGGACGCTTTCAAGAACGCCTTGACCGCAGCGCCAGACTTTGTGCCGGCGCTGAGCGGTGTCGCGCGAACGATGCAGCGCGAATGGCTTGTGCTGGCGCGCAATGAAAAGGATATTCTGCTCGAGGGTGAGCAGATCGCCAAGAAAGCCGCACCAAACGACCCGGATGACGAGCGGCCTTTGCGTGAGCTTGGCACCATCAATATGTATCTTGGCAAGTATGACGAAAGCCTGGAATATTTTGATCAGAGCGAAGCGCTCAACCCGCAACACGCCGACCTTCTTGCCGATTATGCCGATGCCTTGACCCATTCCGGCGAGCTTGAGTTGGCTCTCAGCAAAATCCAGCATGCGATCGCTTTAAACCCGCTGGCGCCGGATTATTACTATTGGGTCGGCGCAGGCACCTTTCACTATCTCGATCGCTATGCCGAGGCCATCGCGTTCATTCAGAAGATGAAAAATCCGCGAGCGGCAGCCCGTTTGATGGCTGCATGCTGCGCAAGATTGGGTGAACACGAACAAGCCGCAGAATACAGAAACTATGCTCTGCAAGATAACCCGTCGTTCCGAATTGATGAATGGGTAAAGTCGATGAGCCTCAGAGTGCCTGCCCACCGTAGGATGTATGAAGAATCCTTACGCGAAGCGGGATTCCAGTGACAAAACGTCCAATCCAAACAGGGGAAAACATGCATGGAAAAGTATTTTATCATCGGGGAAGCCGGGACTGATGAACTTTGGCTTGTTAACACGACCGAAAACCGTGTTGAGAAGTTGAGCGGCATTGCCGCAGGACCCGTTATCGAAACAATCAATACAGCACGGAAAAACGGATTGACGCTCATCAAGGGCATAAGTATCGCGATTGCCACAAATAGCCGAACGGGCGCGGATGTGAAAATGTCAGTTACAGACCCGACAGTTAAGTAAAATAGAAATGTCGTTGGATAAGAAACCTCATCAATAATAATGAATTGATCTAGAAACGAATCAACGTACGGTTGCTATGTGGTTCTCCTTCATGGAAAGGTTACTCGCATGGCAAAGTTTTACATTATCGATGAGCCCGAGACCGATACGCTTTGGCTGGTCAATCTGGAAGAAAAAACCGTTGAGAGTCTTGATCGGAGCATGATTGAATGCTCTGGATTGGCCGGGTATGACTTCATAAAGACTATAAGTAACCGATCAGAAAACATAATGATTACTGAAGGTTATAGGAACGGACCCGCAGAAAGACTATCGTCCGCGAGCCCCTTGCAATAGGCTGCGCTATTCCAGAGGATCATCGCATTTATCGATATGGTCACGATGATATCGGTTCGCTGGAGTAACAATGGAGCAATTGGCCGAGACTTCAATTCTGGATAGACTGGCGGCGGATGAAGTGAATCTTTGTTCCGCCGCCAATGTGGAACACCAGTCTTCGACAAGATTGATGGACGCAGATTTGACGGTGCAGAAATTGCGCCCGTATTTTTCCCGTTTGGGTATTGTCCGGCTGGCTGAGACAACAGGGTTGGACCGGATAGGAATCCCCGTGTGGATGGCGGTTCGCCCGAACAGCAAGACCCTCGCGGTAAGCCAGGGCAAGGGGATTACAACAGCTCATGCGCGCGCTTCCGCTGTGATGGAAGCGGCTGAGATTGCCATAGCCGAAAACATACCGCTCGCGTCGATCAGTGCCAGCCGCCAGGATTTGCTGCTTGCCGGCAAAGCAGTCTTTGACGGCCGGATGCTGGTTATGAAGGGCGCCGATGAACCTGCGTCCGACGCGGTTGATGAATGGCTCGAGGGCTATGACCTTCTGAAAAAAAGCAAGGTTTTCGTTCCGAGAGAACTCGTATCTCTGGATTTTACATCGGCGCGAAAGTCTCGCCACTACTGCCAGTCAACTGATGGCCTTGCCTCGGGCAACTGCCTGCTTGAAGCTGTTATTCACGGTCTGTGCGAGCGGGTTGAACGCGATGCTACCGAATTATGGCGTTTCAAGCGTGACGGCGCAGTCCATGCCCAATGCGTTGACCCCGCCGTGTTCTCAGATGCCGGCATCAGTTGGCTGGCAGAGAGGATTGAGCAGGCGGGTTTTCTGCTGCGTCTTTTCGATATTCGATCCGATATTGACCTTCCGGTATTCATGGCAACCATCAACCCCATCGCACGGAAGGGCACCTATCTGCATTTCGATCTTGCTGCGGGTTATGGTTGCCACCTGTCGCCGCGCGTGGCTGCCATGCGGGCGATCACCGAAGCGGCCCAGACGCGTATCACCAATATTTCAGGCGCGCGGGATGATTTCGACCCCTCGGAATATGCACAGCGCCTCGCTCCGGACCTTGGTGTTTATATAAACGCAGAGCCAAGGGCTCATTGGCAGTTTGATGAACCGGTGCCGTCTCAGCGCGCTCGTCTCGATACTTATCTCGACCCTTTGCGCAAACGCGGTATCGGCAGTGTGATTGTTGTTCCGCTCGGCGGCGAAGAGTGCGGAATGTCCGTTTGCCGCGTCCTGATCAATGAGCTGGAAAGTCCGGCCGGCATACGCAAACATCGCTTTGGTGGAAGGGCGTTGAACGCCATGTTGCTGCAATGAAGATCCTGTTTGCAGGCCCAAGTCTTTCGGGAACCGAGTTTGTGCCGCGGCGCTCAAACGAAGACCGGTTGCTGCCCCATCTTTCATTGACATGTCGAGGCCCTGCGAAGTGCGGTGATCTCACCCGTGCGGTGGACGAAGGTTACAACGTGATCGGGTTGATCGACGGCCGATTTGAGGACGTTGCTGCGGTCTGGCACAAGGAAATACTGTATGCGCTTTCGCGCGGCGTTACGGTCCTCGGCGCAGCGAGCATGGGCGCGCTGCGCGCTGCCGAATGTCATCCATTCGGCATGATCGGTATTGGGGATGTTTTTGCGCGCTACGCTTTCGGCGGATTGGAAGACGACGCTGCAGTGGCACAAGTGCACGCGCCGGCGGAGTTTGGCTATACCGCCTTCACGGAAGCCATGGTCACTGTAGATGCCACCCTGGATGCCGCATTGGCTGCATCGGCGATCGCTCCCGAGGAGCATGCGCTGATCCGCGACAAAGCCAATGCGGTGTTCTTCAAGGACAGGAGCTGGGCTTGTATATTCGACGTCCTGGCTTCCGATATCGCTCACGCCGCCGAACGGCTGAAACCTTTCATTCGCAATGTCAAAAGACAGGATGCACAAGCCTTGTTGAAAGTGCTGCTTGAAGGCAAATACCCGGACGAAGCCAAGAAGTCAGGAGCGCCTCTTACCGGCTGGTTGTTCAACGAAACGACGCAGTGGCAAAAACTCCGGGCTCAGCACTGAGGGGATCAACCGGGGCGGCAAAAAGCCTATCCTTGGAAGATGTAAGCGCCAGCACATCTTAGATGTATGATCCCTCCTCCAAAAGGATGCGGCTTTCGCTCCTGGTTGGTTTTTTTCAGCACCCAGTAGGCCAATTTCAGCATCGGACAGCCGCCAAAATCCAAAGCGTTTCTCGCCATGCCTTCCTATAGGATGGTCATCGGAATATTTGGATTGAAAGTTGCACTGTAACCACGGAGGGGACTATGTCACCAACTACAGAGCGGCACCGGCCACTCAGCCATGCGCGACGACACTTTCTCGGCGTGGTGGTTTCCACAAGCGTCAAGGTCGCGGCAATCACCGGCTTGGCCACGGCCATGTCTTCCTTCCCCGCGCGGGCTATGGGACGGAAATGGTGGAGACATAGCGGCGAGCCCAGCCATAACCCGGGTGGCAACAATCAAAATTGTTTTCTCCGGGGAACATCCATCAAGACCCCGACAGGTGAAGTTTGCATTGAAGATCTTCGGATCGGCGACAACATTGAAACCATGAACGGCAAAGCTGCCACCGTAAGATGGATAGGGCGTCAGGTTTACAAAAGGAACAGCCCGTCCTGGGCAGCCAGCGTGATGCCAATCCGTATTTCACGCCACGCTTTTGATCAACGAACACCCCACTCGGATCTCTACCTCTCCCCTAATCACGCGCTGTATATCGATGGCGTTCTCATCCGCGCAAAAGACCTGGTCAACGGCCTCTCCATTGCACCATCCCTTCCAGCTGACCGTCAGATCATCGAATATTTCCACATTGTGCTTGATACCCATGAGGTGGTCTTCGCCGAGGGTGCACCGGCCGAAACCTTCCTGCTCCGCGACAGCAATCATGAAAGCTTTACAAACTTCGCTGAATACACGCGGCTCTACCCTGCAGGCCTCTGCCCACCCATGGTGCCGTTCGCACCGATCGTTGGTTATGAAGGCGGGCGCGAGCACCTGATGGCTCTTCTGCGTCTCGGCATACCCCGCTTCATGGGCTTGCGTGACCCGGTTCAGCATGCCCGCGACAGGTTTGCCCTGCGAGCACGGGAAACCGCCGGCGCTGGCCAACTGCACGACACCGCCTAAGCGGGTAGCGCCACGCAAGAATGCGGTCATACGCAACAGGTTGAGTGTTATAAGCAGGTGTTTTCTTCCGGGAACACCTGCTTCGAAACGTTCAACAATGATTTTTGGATGTTATTTGCAAGGCGTTCCCGGCACCCCAGAATGCGCTTGCCTGGCCGGAACCCATCAGCTCTTTACACGGCCGCAGCGCGTTCCTCGCCCGTCCCAAAAGCTGCGATACTCTCGTGGACGCCTTGCAGAGCCTTGATATGATCGGCAAGGCGCAACGCCAGCGCGACAATTGTCAGTGTCGGCATATCATTGCCACATGTCGGAAACACTGAACTGCCGGCGACGTGCAGGTTGTGGATGCCATGCACCGTGCAGTTCTGGTCCACGACGCCCATATGCGGATCGGTATGCATCCGGGTGGTTCCCATATGATGATTGCATCCGATGATCGAAAGCTCAGGCTCTTCAGCCGACTGTTCGAGATCGACATGTCCGACGCCGGATGCTTCAAACTCATCCTTTATCAATCCCAGCATCCGTGAGTGAGTGTGTTTTTCCAGATCACCGACGCGCCAATCAAGCGCTGCCCGGTTAAGGCCCAACCTGTCCCGTTGCTCCGACAGTGTGACCCTGCTCTCCCTGTTGGGAACGGGCTCGATAACACTCTCGATCTGAAAATAATCGGACTTCGCGGCAAGCCTCAGCTTCCGATAAAGCAAGGATGCCATCAGATTGGGGCTGCCAAGCGCAACAGTGGCAAACGTTCTCAGTTTGAAGTCGCGATAATGCCGCCACCGGATGGCATTGTATATCTCGTGGAACCGCTCGGTCAGCGTACTGTCCTCGCCCGCCCGGCATGCCCGGAAATAGGTGCGGCACTGCACCAGTTGTTCATCCCGCTGCACCTGTTCCGTCAAGCCGAGATGCGCGCTTGCGCTGGTACCATCCACGGCTAGCTTGGGGTTGTGATAGGTGTAGCGGGCATCATAAAAGCGAAACGCGGCGGCATTGACCGCAGGTATCATCTGACCGCGGCGAATACGCGGGTGCTCCATGAAATAGCGGCCGACCACATCGTGCTGATTACCAAGCCCCCGCTGATCGCGCCGATTGGATAGCAGGAGAAGACGCGCGTTTTCGATACCTCCCGCGGCCAGAATGACTCTTTCCGCCCGCACGAACATCATCTTTTGCCCATACGTCGCCACGTGCACGCCGGTGACGATTGATGGATCTTCAAGCGTCGCGATCTCGGTCGCATTGGCATTCAGCAGCACTTTCGTCGTTTGGGCGGCGCGCAGAAACACTTCATAGTCGCGGCCAAAACGTGTCGGCGGGCTAAACTTGCTCACCATTGTCTCAAGCGAGGCGTCATTCAGCTCCAGCAGTATGGAACGGTCACCCACGAGGTGTTTGTGCCAGAACTGCGGTTCAAAACCGTGATTGTTGACCTGGACCAGGTTACTTGCGCGGGCATAGAACCGCTGCATCTCTGTCAGATCAAACGGCCAGCCGCTATTGGGAACCCAGTGCCGCGGCTCAAAATCAATGCCGATGAACGGTCGTATCCACCCGCCCCAGCAATTGGAACTGCCGCCGAATTGCCGGGTTCTGCTCGCTTGAAGGTCGTAAGGGATGCCAAGGTTTTCGCCTTGGTAAAGGGATTGCGACGCGGCATTGAAGTTCAATCCCCCGCCTTCGAGAACGATCGTTTCAATGCCCCGCTTCTGGAATTCGAGCGCAAGCGTAATCCCTGCAACGCCACCGCCAACGATGCATATCGCGGCATCCAGGACCGAACCCGCTGGAAGTTCTCTGGCGTCAACAAACATGGCGTGAAAGCCCGGATTGAGCAAAGCTTAAAACAATATTGAGCGATATGGCGTGTTCCATTGCCGATCGACCTCAAGCCAGAACGAGCAAGACGAATGTTATTGCTCACAGAGACAATCCGCCGGTTGGCGGCTTGTCTGTCCCCATTGGATATTTGAAGGCGATTATAGGGCCGGATGGCCTCCAAGCGGAATATGCTGCGGCGGTTAGGACAAGTAGCCCTTTTGAGTAGCGCCCTCCCCATTCGGGCTACTGTTTACACAGCCGATTAGATAAAATCGAAAGCCAGGCGGCCATTTATCTTGAGACATGATGTGCCAAGGCATTTCCCGAAATGCGGGCTCGGACAGCCCGCAACTATGATGCGATGCCGGCCACATCCATGGCCTGCCCGAGTGCTGTGGCGCCGCCGGCAGCCTGGACAGCCAAACTTCCCAGAGCAACACCGGCATTGAGGCAGGATTGCGGATCCAGCCTGTCGAGCCAGGCATTGATGAATCCTGCATCGAATGCATCACCGGCACCGGTCGTGTCAACGACCGCGACGCTCGGAGCGACGCTGTAGAAATAACGGCCATTCATCATCAGATGAGCGCCCCGCGCGCCGGATTTGACGACGACGATCGGAAAGTCTTCAGCGAGCTTGCGCAGGCTTTCAACCGGGTCGGACAGGCCGGTGATCGCCGTCGCCTCTTCCTCATTCGGCAGGAAGATGTCCACACCCATGCAGTTTCCGATAAAGGCAGGATCGAAAATCAGGGTTTCATCCCAGCTGGGATCGAGAGAAACCGTCAGGCCATGCGCCTTCGCATTCCGGACCAGATCAGGGATCTCAGCGAGAGTGGCATATTCAGCGATATGAAGATGTGTCGCCTTCTCCCAGGCGAGAGCCGGCAGCAACGCCGCCGGCTGCGCCGAACCGGCCCGGCGTGACAGGAACGCCCGCTCATGACTATGATTGATCGCAACGGAGACCTGGGGACCTGCATCCGGTGCCTGCTCAAGAAAGCGCAGATCAATGCCGCTTGTCGCGAGTTGATCCAGCAGTCCCACGGACAGGGAGTCCGTACCAAGCCGGGCAAGAAGCGCCGTGGTCCTGCCCGTATGGGCCAGATAGGCCGCGACGATGAACGCGCCGCCGCCGCCGGTGATGGCCATGTTGCTGGCAAAGACTTCACGCCCGAGCACCGGCATTGTCTCAAGCCCGGTAAAAATCAGGTCACAGTAAATCCTGCCGATACTCAGAACGGCATTCATTTCGGCTGAATTGGATTTCATAAACGGCCCAGCGACTTCTCGGTTTTTGCATCGAAGAGGTAGAGTGCCGTAGGCGCGGCATAAGCAGTGACCATGCTTCCTGTCGCCGGGATCAGTTTGCCCGGTGCTGTTGCAATGACCGATTGTCCGGCGACATCGAAATGCACCAGCGTTTCGGATCCAAGCGGCTCGACCGCCGACACGACGCCCTCCAGTTTGAAATTACCCGGCGCGGCCTCCCCGATCACCAGATCATGCGGGCGAATACCGATCAGCATGGCACCACCGGCTTCCACAGCGACGCCCGTATCTGTCCGGCGCCCTGGAATGAGGTTCATTGAGGGGCTGCCGATGAACCGTGCGGTAAACACATCCAGCGGGTTTTCGTAGATTTCCATCGGCGTTCCGGTCTGCAGGATGTGGCCGTCGCGCATCACCACGATCCGGTCGGCCATGGTCATGGCCTCCACCTGATCGTGGGTGACATAGACGATGGTCGTGCCCAGCCGCTGATGCAGACGTTTGACCTCGATGCGCATTTGCGCCCGCAATTGCGCGTCAAGATTGGACAAAGGCTCGTCGAACAGGAAGGCGGAGGGATTGCGCACCATTGCACGGCCGATGGCGACGCGCTGGCGCTGGCCGCCGGACAATGCCGAAGGACGCCGTTCGAGCAAGGCGGTCAGCCCAAGCATTTTGGCAGTCTCATCGATGCGCTTGTCTTTGTCTTCCCTCGACATTTTCGAGGTATAAAGACCGAAGCCGATATTCTGCCGGACGGTCAGATGCGGATAGATGGCATAGTTCTGGAACACCATGGCAATGTTGCGCTGCTTGGGTTCCCGCTCATTGACCACGTCACCACCGATACGCAGCGTGCCTCCGGAAATATCCTCGAGGCCCGCAATCATCCGCAGCGTCGTTGATTTGCCGCAGCCGGACGGACCGACGAAGACAACGAATTCGCCATCGGCGATCTCAAGGTCGATGCCGTGGACCACATCGGTCTTGCCATAGCGCTTGACCAGGCCCTGAAGTTCAATTGTCGCCATCAGGCAGCTCCTACCAATGCTTTGAAATTACGGTCAAGTTCATGGGCCGCCCGGCTCTCGCTGGCTGCGTGATCGGCCGCCAATTTCGCGAACGCCGAAGCCCTGTCGCGATAGGACGATAATGCCTCGGCCATGGGTTCGGCGGCAGGACCGCCGAACCGGCTGCGGACACGGACAAAATAGTCCGGCGATACGATTTCCGCGAACTGATCGCGATCAACCGACGGCTTGCGCCCGGTCGCATGTTCGAAGGCCGCCAGAAACGGCTCGAAGCCATCGGTGGGCAGATCGCCTTGTTTGGCAACGACTGCCTTGGCGACCGTGGCGGCGATTTCATGTGCTTCCCGGAACGATAGGCCTTCGCGACGCACGAGTGAATCGGCAAGTTCGGTGATGGTAATGCAGGAGCGGCGGATATTGCCGGCGACACGCTCGGAATCGATACGGATCGCCGACACGAAGGACGCCATGAGATCAAGAACGCGCCCGGCGGAAACAAAGGCCTCATAACCCATCGACTGGGTTTCGCCCTCGCTGTCATTCATGTCGGTGAACGGGGTGTTGTGCATGACGTCAAGCACGGTCCGCGCCCGGCCGAATGTCTGGCTTGCCAGCAGCCGCATGTGCTCGATGGGCACCGGATTGCGCTTCTGCGGCATGATCGACGAGATTTGCACCAGCGCATTCGGGACATAGACCTGCCCCACTTCAAAGCTGGTCCAGAACTGGAAATCCTGGATCAGCCGGCCAAGGTGCAGGAACAGCAATTCGATGGCACTGTAGGTGGAGGTGATATAGTCGACCGCGGCGATGCAGCTGTAGGAATTGCGCAAGGGAGCGGAAAAACCGAGAAGCTCCGCCACGCGGGCGCGATCGATTGCAAATCCGGAGGTGGTGATCGCTGCGGCACCCATGGGGCTGAGATCGACGATCTGCCGCGCTTCCTCGAAGCGGTTCATGTCGCGTATCAAAACTTCGATGACGGCAGACAGGTAATGACCGAAGGTCGTCGGCTGGGCCGGCTGGCCATGGGTATAGGCAACGATCAGCGTTGCCTTCTCGCGCTCGGCGGCATCGATCAGGGTATCAAGCAGGTGGCGCGCCTTGCCCATCAGTGCATCGATGCGCGTCTTCAACCCAAGCTTGAAAAGCGTATGATCGATATCATTGCGCGAGCGGGCCGTGTGGAGGCGTCCTGCAATATCGGCTCCAACCCGGTGTTTCAGTTCCTTCTCGATCAGGAAGAAGAAGTCCTCCACTTCCCCCGTATAGACGAGCGAAGCCGGATCGATGTCGCGGTCAATGGCTTCGAGCGCTGCCCCGATCTTGGCGGCCTGATTACGCTCGACGATACCCGTTTCCACAAGCATCACCAGATGCGCGCGGTCGATGCGGCGGAAGCCATCGACATGATGCGACTTGGCGCCGTCAAACAGAGGTCGCAGCACCGCTTCCTTGTAGACCGGATCGGGGAAGATACTTTTGTCCGAGAGACGCGGATCATTCAACGTCATGGCGATTATCCTTTCAGTCCGGCCAGCATCACGCCGCGCACGATGTAGCGCTGTAGCACCAGGAAAACGATGAGCGTCGGCAGCGTGGCGATGGCAGCACCAGTCATGATCAGCTCCCACTGGATCGACTGTTCGACGGCAAAGCTCGAGAGGCCGACGGGAAGTGTGTAGAGTTCCTTGCTCGTGGTCACGATCAGCGGCCAGAAGAACGCCGTCCAGTTGCCAAGGAAGGTGAAAATGGCAAGAGCAGACAGCGCCGGCGTAACCAGCGGCATCGCCACCTTCCACCAGATCTGGAACTCGTTCAGACCATCGATCCGCGCAGCTTCCAGAAAGTCGTTGGGGATGGTGTCGAAGAACTGCTTCATCAGGAAAGTCCCGAAAGCGGTCATCATGCCCGGGAACATGATGCCCCAATAGCTATCCAGCCAACCGAGCTGGCTTGACATCAGGTACCACGGAATAACCAGCATCTCGGTCGGTATCATCAGGGTCGACAGGATGGCGAGGAAGATCAGGTAGCGGCCGCGGAATTCGAACTTGGCCAGCGTGTAGCCGACAAGGCTGTCGAAGAAAACGTTGGAAAGCGTCACCGTGACGGCGACAATGCTGGAATTGAGAAACCAGCGCATGAAGCGGCCGTCCAGCAGCACCTTGGCATAGTTCTCCAATGTCGGCGCTGCGGGAATGATGCGCAGATCGTAGACCTGGCCTGCCGTCTTCAGCGAGGTGGAGAACATGAACAGCAGCGGCGTGATCATGATCAGACCGCCGATCAGAAGAAGCGTCCAGACAAGGATCTGCGCGGGTTTTATGTTGGCGCGGTACAATCCTGCCGGCTTCGGGAGAGCACTCGTCATATCATTTATCCCTCAAGACGCGCAGCTGCAGCAACGACACCACCAGCAGGATGGAAAACAAGACAACCGTCTGTGCCGCCGCATAACCCATCTGGTAGGATGAAAAGGCCGTCTGGAAGATCATCAGCACCAGGGGCTTCGTCGAACCCAGCGGACCACCGGGATCATTGGTGGTCATGTTGTAGACCTGGTCAAAAATCCGCAGGAAGCCGATGGAGGAAAAAACCACCAGAAAGACGGTCGTTGGTTTGAGCAACGGCAAGGTAATGCGGCGCAGGATGGCCCACTCGCCGAGGCCATCGATGCGGGCGGCTTCATAGTAGGTACCGGGAATGGCGCGCAGACCAGCCATGAAGATAATGATCTGGAAGCCAAGACCAGCCCAAATCGAGGTCACCATAATGGATGGCAGTGCCTGACTGACCGATCGGATGAACGGCTGCTGGGGCAAGCCGAAAAGCCCGAGGACATCGTTGATGACACCGATCGGCGCCGGCTGATAAAACCATCGCCATACCCAGGCCATGGCGGCTGCCGTGGTCAGAAACGGCAGGAAGTACAACGCCCGGATGAAGGCGTGCATGAACCGCACGCGATCGAGATAGTAAGCTATGGTGAATGCAAGGAGCAGGCTGATCGGTGTGCCGATCAACAGATAGGTGAAGGTATTGCGGAAGACTTTCCAGAACTGCGGATCGGTGAACAACCGCTCGTAATTGCCCAGACCGATGAACACCGGCGGCCGCATCAGATCCCAATCCGTCAGCGACAGCCAGAAGGCTTGCAGGGTCGGATAGAAACGGATGACGCTGTAGAACAGGATGGGCAGGGCGAGAAACGACCAAACCCAGATCAGCCGCTTGGTTTTCATGGACAGCCGGTCCCACACGGGCCCGGTGGGGCGGCTTGCGACCGCCCCTTCCGTATTGACAGGTGTGGAGACCATTGGACGGCGCCCTTACTTCTTGGCAGAATCGATGATTGCCTGTTCGGCGGTTGCCGCCTGGGCAATCGAGGCTTCCGGCGACTGTCCTTCCAGAAGAACACGGTTGGTCATGTCCATGGCCGTCTGGCGCTGCGCGGCCTCGTCGACGAATTGCGTGGTATGCGCATATTCAAGACCCTTGAGGAACGGGCCAAAGATCGGATCGGCAAGATTGGCTTCTGTCAGGGCGGCGGAACGGCGTGCGGGCAATTCGCCCACCGTCTTCAGCCAGATGTCCATGGCTTCCGGTGACGAGATATAGGCCAGGAACTTCTTCGACGCTTCCAGTTTTTCCCCGCTGACGCGTGCGCCAATACCGTTAGCGAAATAGCTCGCATAGTTGGACCGCACGCCTTCCGCATTGGCTGGCAATTCGGTGACACCCCATTCGAAGGTGTTGATCGTCTTGAAGGAGCCGAGACGGAAAGTCCCGTCGATGGTCATGGCCGCCATACCTGCGCGAAACGCCGCCTGGCCTTCGTCCATGAAGCCGACCTGGCCGATCTTCTTCTCCGTCTGCAGGCTGGTGTAGAACTTCAGGGCCTTGATGCCGGCGTCACTGTTGTATGTGACCTTGGTATTGTCGGCCGAATAGGGTTCGCCGCCATATTGCCGGATGAGAATTTCACGCCACCACTGGTGATCCTGCCCTGCCATATCAAGCGTGGTGCCGGCGACGACAAGGTTTCCGGCTGCATCGCGCTTGGTTGTCGCAACGCCCGCTGCAACAAAATCGTCCAGCGTCTTCGGCGGATTTTCAATGCCCGCTTCTTTCAGCAATTTCTTGTTGTAGAACAGCGCCAGCGAGCGGACAGCCGTCGGCAGGCCATAGTAATCATTGCCCCTCTTCATGGCTGTCACGATGGGAAAGAAATCGCTTTCAATCTTGTCGTGCGGAAACGTGTCGGCCGGCAGCGGCTGCAGCAGCTTGCCCGCAACGAACTTGTCGAGCCATCCGTAAAACAGCTGCATGACATCCGGACCCTTGCCGCCCATATTGGCTGCAACGATGCGTGTCTGGTAATCGGCATAGGGGAAGGTCGTCTGCTTGACGGTGATGCCGGGATTGGCCTTCTCGAAATTGGCAATCAGCTGATCCATTGCCTTGACGCGGGTTTCGTACACATACTGCCAATATTCGATCTCGACCGCCTGCGCCGTGCTTGCGGCAAACGTGGCGAATCCCGCAAGCAGACCGGCCAATAGAATTCCTTTACGCATATAAACCTCCTGTGCCCTGCCATATCCATCATCGGATGCAGAGCTTCCTTGTTCCCCAGGCATCGGCGATGCCCATGACCTCATCCCACCGCATGGCAATGTTTCTGCTGCAGCAACCGCGAACGTTGTCGCGGCTTACTTATAAGCTTCACCGTCAGCGATGATTTGTCAATAACATACTTTACTTGAATTATTGTATTGCGTCAGAACGCCTCTTGGAGGTATCGGTAAAAGACTGGAATCGAAGGTTTGCGACATGACCCGACAGATGAGCGGTACGCATCAGATTGCCATCGGCAAAAACCCCGAGCGCAGCCGGCATCACAACCGGCGCGTTGTGCTGGATGTCGTGCGCATTCATGGCTCGCTGGGACGCATGCACATCGCCAAGCTCACCCAGCTGACCGCCCAGGCGGTGGCCAATATCGTCGATGAACTGGTAAGCGACAACCTGCTGATGGAAGTCGGACGCCTGCGGTCCGGTCGTGGCCAGCCTCCCATACAGTTCGCAGTCAATCCCGAGGGCGCCATTACCATCGGCATCGAGATCGCCGCGGATCACATGGTGATCGTTGTTTTGGACCTTGCGGGCCAAGTGCGTTCCAAGGAAATCGTTCCCGTCAAAAACACCACGCCCGAACATTTCATTCCCCGCTTTGTCGGCGAGGTGGACAAGATTCGGGGTCTCTTCAAATCGAAGCTACTTGGCATCGGCGTGGTGATGCCCGGACCGTTTGAGATCGATGGCATGACGTCCGTTGGCCCAACCACCCTTCCCGGCTGGGGAGCGATTGACACTGCAAAAGTTCTATCCGAGGCGAGCGGCGAACTGGTCATTGTTGAAAACGACGCCACCGCCGCCGTGGTAGGCGAGCGGCTGTTCGGTGCCGGCCAGGCGATTTCTGATTTTTGCATGATTTACTTCGGAGCCGGTATCGGCCTTGGCGTCATCCACGAGGGAACACCGTTTCGCGGTGCTTTCGGCAATGCCGGTGAAATCGGACATATCGTGGTCGCACCGCGCGGAAAACAATGCCCGTGCGGCCAGAGCGGCTGCCTCGAACTCTATGCCTCGCTGCATGCCCTGAAGGAAAAGCTGCGCGAGGCAGGCATCGCCGCCAGCGAATTTTCCGACCTTGAAGCCCTTCATACCGCCAACCATCCCGTTCTGAGAGCGTGGATTGGCGAGGCCGCGGACTATTTGAGCCCGATGGTTTCGATGCTGGAAAATATTCTTGATCCGGAAACCGTGATGCTGGGCGGAGCCATGCCGGATGCAATCATCGATGACATCATTTCCGCCATGCATCATTTGCCGGTGTCTGTGGCGAGCCGCCGTGCGCGCTCCCTCCCGCGCGTCCAGCGCGGCCAGACGGGTCAATTGACCGCCGCACTTGGCGCGGCCGCGCTGCCGCTCTTCGAAGTCGTGACCCCCAAACTCGATACATCGCCAACAGACATAGCCCACAACACGTTATAAGCGGCAGGAGGATACCGTGCTGACGTCCCATGAGCGGATCGAACGACAAAAGTCCCGGCCGGCCCTCGTCCGGCTGCACCATGCACTGTCCCGATTGACATCGACCGTGACTGTCATGAACACTGGCGCTCATCCCGATGACGAGCAGAACGGTCTCTTGGCCATGTTCCGCTTCGGCCTGGGAATGCGGGTTGTGATCGCCTGCTCGACCCGTGGCGAAGGCGGGCAGAATGCGCTCGGGCCTGAGCGGCTGGGCGCGCTCGGCGTGCTGCGATCGCGTGAATTGGAGGAGGCGGCCCGGCAGCTCGATGCGGATGTCCATTGGCTCGGACACGGGCCGGAAGACCCGGTGCATGATTTCGGTTTTTCCAAGGACGGCGACGCGACATTTGCGCGATGGGACGAGAAGCGCATCGTCGAGCGCCTGGTGCGCGCCTATCGGCAGGAGCGCCCGGATATCGTCATTCCAACATTTCTGGATGTTCCCGGACAGCATGGTCATCACCGCGCCATGACCCGCGCTGCCGAAGCGGCCATTGCCCTCGCAGCGGATGCCGAGGTCTATCCCGAACATTTTGCCGAGGGCCTGACGCCGTGGCGCGTGGCAAAGTACTACCTTCCCGCCTGGCCGGGCGGCGGCGACACCTATGATGACGAGATTCCCCCGCCGGATGCAACGATTGCCATCGACGCCTCGGGTACCGAAGCGGCAACAGGAGCCGCTTACGATCATATCGGCGAATGGTCACGCGCCTATCATGCCTCCCAAGGCATGGGGGTCTGGCGCGATACGCCGCGATCGGCGTGGCCGCTGCATCTGCTGTATGGTCCGAGGGGAAGTCGATCCGAACGTTCCATTCTCGAAGACATTCCGGCGACATTTGCAGAGCTTGCCAACACCGCAGATCATTCCGTGAGCCAAGCGCTCGCATCGGTCCACGACGCCCTCAATGCAGCCATCCAGGCCTTTCCAGACCGCGACCGCATCACCACGCTTCTCTTGGATGCTGCCGGCCATATCGACAGTATCGAAATGCTGGCCTCGCCGGACTTCATGACACGGCACGGACATCGGCTGGATCGCAAACGCCGGGAAATTGACGCGGCATTGCTTGAAACGGCCGGGATAGACGTGCGGGCGGTTACAGAACCGCAGCACCTGTCACCCGAAAGCACCGGCCGCATTACGGTGCATATGGGCAATCCGTCCATTCCGCTCCCCGGCGATATATCGATCGTGCTGCCATCCGGCGTAGCTGTTACGCGATCGCAGGACGCCGCAAGGTCCCGGTCCTTCGACATCGAAGCGTCTGCAGCGGCAGCGCTGACAAATCCATATGGACGCGCATGGTCCAGCCTCGGTGGAAACGGCGTGGCTTTCGCCAATGTTACCGCCAGAATTGGCAACCGGCAGGTTCGAGGCACGTTCGATCTTGAAGAGCCATTGAGCATCGTGCCCAGGCATTCCCTGACACTCATGCCCGAGGCCATCATCGCCAAACGCGGTGATACGATGCGCAGCTGGCAGATCGGGGTCGACGGGACGGATCCCGCGGTTGCTTTGCGCTTTGACGCGCCGCCCGGCTGGACAATCAAGCCGCAGGACGGCAAATGGCTGCTGTCTGCTCCGGAGACGCTGCCCGCCGGGATCATCCAGATCACGCCGGAGATATCCGGGCACCCGGCCATGCGCACCACATCCATTTCCTACCCGCACACCGGACGCTCGGTATTCATCGCCCCTGAACGGCTACGGGTGTTGACGCTGGACTTGAAGCTGCCGGAAGGCGCCAAGATCGGTTACGTCGGCGGCGGAGCCGACAAGGTTGCCCTGTGGCTTCAGCGCATGGGACTGGATATCACGGAACTCGACACGGAGACCCTTGGCGGCGACCTCTCGTACTTTACCACCATAGTCGTCGGCATTTTCACATTCGGCCTGCGGAAAGACCTGAGTGCAGCGACAGCGCGCCTGCACAGCTTCGTTGAAAACGGCGGTCATCTCGTCACGCTGTACCATCGTCCCAGTGACGGTTGGATTTCCAGCGTCACGCCGCCGCGCTATCTGAAAATCGGATCACCGTCACTGCGCTGGCGCGTGATCGATCCCCATGCCCCGGTAACGATATTGTCACCCCGACACCCCCTGCTGACAGGCCCCAATATCATTGGGCCAGCCGATTGGGACGGATGGGACAAGGAACGCGGGCTTTATTTCGCGTCGGATTTTGACGATGCCTATGAGCCGCTGTTGTCCATGCATGATGCCAACGAACAGCCGCTGAACGGCGGGCTGATATCGGCTCGCGTCGGCAAGGGCAGGCACACCCACACCGGCCTTGTCCTGCATCATCAGCTCGACAAGCTGGTGCCCGGCGCTTTCAGACTGATGGCCAATCTCGTGCCGCCGGCCCGACGAACATGAGCATAGGGATGAGCCGCTGCGGCCCGTCATCCGAAGACCTGTTCCTGTCATCCCTACTTCTCGACAGCTGCGACAAAATCCGCGCGGAAGGCCGCAAGATCAGCAACGCTGACATCCGACACCGCCCAGAATGTCAGGCCGCCGCTGGACCATTCGGCAAAATTATAGCCCTCGCGTGTCCTGCTTGCCGCCGCAATGGGAGATGCCGGCCATACGAACACATTCATGACGTGACCGTGCCGGCGGTACACCAGAACCGCCACCACCCTGCCTTTGATATAGTCCACGCGGCCGCCCACGAGGGGAAAGCCCTGTGCTGAGAGGTCGATGACCGGCGGAGAATAATCGATCTTGCCGTTGAACCAGGGTTTGACCGTATGTTGATCGGATGTCTGCACATCGGTCAGGTGGTCGACGAGCAGGGATCGCACGTGGCTGGCAAGAATCTCATCCTGGAGTACAGCGGTCTGGGGCGGCACCGACAATACGAGAAAAATACCTGCAGCCAATGCCGCGAATGACGGAACAAAACTCCAGCGCCTGATGAAATCCGCGGCTGTCCGCCACGTGGCGAGGCGATATGCCGATGCGGGGGAGCTTGATGGCGCTCCGTCGATCTCATGGGAAAGAGCTGTCACGATCCGCTCGCGAACACGCTCGGGCATCTGCCACCGGACACCGCCCTGACCAATGATGTTTTTCAGTTCTGTGAACTTCTCCAGCTCCGCCGTACAATTTGCACAGGTGGCAAGGTGCTCTTCAAATTGCAGCGCGTGCATTGAATCGAGCTCGCCATCGATGAAGCCGTGCAGCATGACAGCCCAGTCGGAGCATTTTTCCGGTTTGGTCTCGCTCATGATGCTGCCGCCTCGTTGCTGGCTTCACCGTGCCAAGCCTTGGCGAATTCCTGCCGGGCACGGGCGAGCCGTGACATGACCGTCCCAATGGGCAGTTCTGTGATGTCGGCAATCTGCCGATACGAAAGCTGTTCGAGTTCGCGCAACACCAATATTTCACGCAACGCATCGGGGAGCGAATATATGACCATACGGACATGCTCGGATTCCGTCTTGCGGATCAAAGCGGCCTCGGGCGTATCCTCTTCGGTGGCGATGTTCTCGGCGATAGAGGGTGACGCCCCGTCATTGTTGTCCGTCAGAGGCATTTCAACGCGAGACTTGCGGCGATTTTCCTGCAGCCAGACATGGTAGCAATTTCTGACAATGGCAAAGACCCAGGATCGCGCGTCACCGCCGCGATACCCGTCAAAGCTGCGATAGGCGCGCAGGAATGCATCCTGAACAATGTCCTGCGCGGCGTCCCCGTCACGGCTCAGAAAGCGGGCAAAATTGTAAGCGGCGTCCAAATGCGGAATGATCAGCCGGTTAAATCGCGCTGCAGTATCGGCCGCAGGGCGCGCCCTTTCCGAGGCGACGCCATGACCCGCCAGCCCTGCCATATGCACAATGAGGCCCGGCAATCCCCCGCTTTGTCCGCCGGGGGTGCACCGCGACAGCACATTTGCCAGAAATGCGCGCATACCCACAAGCCGCAACCGCCAGGCAAGCGCCGCACGGGTGGAATTTGGAACAAGCATGGATATGGTCGCCAGGTGCATTTGTGTCATGGTGTTCCCAAGCGGCACGGTCGCCGCGCTTGAATCCTCTCCGAAATTCCACAAGCCGTTTGTTACCTAGATCGAACGGAACGTCAGAATATTCCCGAAACCCGCAAATTGTTTCGCCGCTGGCGCAGAATGCTCATCTTACACCGTTTTACGGTGCCTTGCGCAGTTCCCGGCCGTCAGAATTACCGCAGTATTTTCAATGCCTTGCATAAAAACCTGCGGCCAATGCGAATAAACCCCTGCTGATCTCAATCTATTTCATCAGCGGAGGCACTGATCGAACCATGTTCTCCGTTTGGCTAGAGCTTTCCATTGAAGGAGAATTCCAATGTTCGACATTACACGTCGCGCCGTTCTCGGATCCGCGGCCGCTGCGGCGGCCTTCGGGCTTTCCAGGCAACTCGAATTTATCCCGCCGACATGGGCTGAAACGCCAATCGAACCGTCCGTAGGCTTTTACAAATACAAGGTCGGATCGGTCGAGATCACGGCCGTCTATGACGGCATCTGGCGCAAACCCCATGACCCGGCATTCATCAAAAATGCTTCTGTCGACGAGACCAAGCAGGCCTTGGCAAAGGCGGGCCTGACCACTGAATTCATGCCCATTCCGCTGACTGTCGTCGTACTGAAAATCGGCGACCGGCTGGTGATGATGGATGCGGGCTCCGGCGTTGGCCAATGGCAGGCGAATGCCACCCATCTGCCGGCAAACATGCAGGCGGCCGGAATAGATCATACAAAGATCGACACCGTCATCATCTCGCACTTCCACCCCGATCATGTGTGGGGGCTGATGGAAAAGGAGACGAATGCCCCGGTATTTCCGAATGCCGAACTGGTCGTGAACGAGACCGAATACAATTGGTGGACCGAACCGGGACGCGTTGACAAGCTGGCAGAGGGCCGCAAACCGGCCGGCAAGCGTATTGCCCAGGTTTTCCCGACATGGAAGAACTGGCATCTGGTCAAGGACGGCGCGGAAATCGCCCCCAGCATACACCTGATTGCGGCGCCTGGTCATACACCCGGACACTCCGCATTCCTTGTCACCTCCGGCAATGAGCAATTGCTTGTCTCGGCCGACACGATGTACGTGCCTGCCCTGCTCGCGCCCCACCCGGAATGGCAGGGCAGCTACGATCAGGATGGCCCGACCGCCATTACCACCCGCCGCAAGCTCATCGATCGTGTGATCGCCGACAAGATACAGATCTGCGGTTCACATTTTCCATTCCCCGGCTCGGGCACCTTCGTCAAGGACGGCAACGCCTATGGCTTCACGGCCACCGTCCAAGCTTAGAAACACAAAGGAGATAGGATCATGATCAAGACTGCATTCATCGGCTTTGTAAGCCTTGTCACTGCTGCAACCCTTATGCCCGGCACCGTTGTCGCCCCGGCCTACGCCGTCGATAATATGGAGACGGCAGGCGCTCCGGATCTGACATCAGCGCGCGCAAAGATCGCAGCAAAGAACTATACCGGCGCTTTGGAGGAGCTGCGCGGGCTGGCCGAAGACAGCCCACAGGCCGACGTCTACAACCTTCTCGGCTACACACTGCGCAAGACAGGTGATTTCGAGACATCCCTGACCTATTATACCAAAGCCTTGGAACTCCAGCCTGATCACAAGGCCGCCCGTGAATATTTGGGCGAGCTCTATGTCGAGACCGGCAAAATGGACAAGGCAAACGAGCAGGTGGCATCGCTGACACGGCTCTGTCCGAATGGCTGTGAAGAGCTTGAAGACCTGCAAAAATTCATTGCCTCAAACGGCACCAAATAACGCTAAGGCAGGCGGCCCACTGCCGCCTGCCCTTTTCGCCAGCCCAAAGGGAGAAAACGTCGTGAACATGATGGCAAAAGGCACGCATCTCGCCGATGTTTTGATGCTGTTCAGCCGGCTGTTGCTGGCCTGGATATTTCTGCACGAGGGTTTTACGCTGGCTGCAAACCTGGATGGGACAATTGCAGTCATGGCAAAACTTGGTGTGAACGCACCGCTTGCCCTGGCGACCATCGCCCTTCAGATCTGTGCTGGCATTTCCATTGCTTTTGGCTGTTACGCCCGCCTTGGCGCTTTGGCGCTGGGGATATTCTGCCTGCTGACCGCGGTACTGTTCCACACCGATTTCGCCAACCAGAACGAGCTGCTGCATTTCGAAAAGGATCTCGCCATTGCGGGCGGCATGTTTGCCCTGGTCGTTGGAGGCGCCGGGAATCTGTCGCTTGACAACTTGATGCGGACGCACCCGATAAAGCTCTGACGGTGTCTTGGATCGGTCATCGAGTTCAGTGCGCCGTGACGCGCCTGCCGGCAAAGATCGAGCGCGCCGCAACCATGGCAAACCAGCGGGGTAACGCTGCTGGGCGACGCCATTTTACCCTTACTCAAGCCAGCTCATATTTCCCATCGGGTACGACGACGAGTTTACCGACAAATGCCTTCGCCATGAAATCACTCTGCGCGCGGTGAAATTCGGAGAGCGGGTAGACACCACCGACAAGCGGTTTGATCTTGCCTTCCTCGATATAGCGGACAATGCGGCGGAAATCGCCGCGTGTGCCCTGGGACGATCCGTGTAGTTGCAGCTGTTTCAGATACATGGTCCGAAGGTCGAGTTGTACCACAGGTCCGCCGATGGCACCGGCCGTCGTATAGCGGCCTTCCGGCCGCAGGATGCGCAGAAGATCATTGAACAGGGGGCCACCGACAAGATCGGCAACCACATCGATGGGCTTGCCGTTGAGAACACGCTCCACGGCAGTGACAAGATCACCGTCACCGCGGGTAATCACTGCCTCGGCGCCGATATCAAGCAGCGCCTGCTCCTTGCCGGCGCCAACCACCGCATAGGGAATGGCACCGCGCGCCCGCGCCAATTGAACGATGCCCGAGCCAACACCGCCCGAAGCACCCGTGACAAGAACCCGTTCACCGGATTTCAATCCGGCTCGCTCAAGCATCTGTTCACCGGTCAGATAAGCACAACAGAAGGTCGCCAGTTCGATATCACTCAGATCGGTGTTGACCACATGGGCATTTTCACCGGGCACCGCGACATATTCCGCGTAGCCGCCATCGCGGCCATGACCGATATAATCAATGTCGGCAAGACTGTCGTCTTCACGGTTATAGATGGAAAAATCCACCATGACGCGCTCGCCGATACGACTATAGGCAACACCTGCGCCTACAGCCACGACGTGGCCGACAATATCCTTGCCCTGGATGCGCGGAAAGGTGAGCGTCGGGTCCTGCCGCCGCCAGCTGGAAACCGCGCTCGCATCATTCTCCGTACCATAAGCGCCCTGGCGCACCCACACATCCGTGTTGTTCATGCCGCAGGCGGAGATTTCGATCAGAACCTCGCCTGCCGCCGGTTGCGCCACCGGCACATCGGTCCGGTACACCAGCTTGTCGAGATCGCCGTGCCCGGTCAGCAACACGGCTGACATTGTTCGGGAAACCGTATCCATCATCCCGGACCTCAGAGCGCCTTTGCAACGGCATCGACAGCCGCAACGGCCGCGTTGACGACAATATCCGCCTCGTCCCGCGTGAGACACAATGGAGGCGCAAATCCGAGGATATCGCCCTGCGGCATGGCCCGCCCGATCACACCGCGTTCCGCCAGTGCTGCCGCAACTTGCGGGCCGACCTTTTGCGACGCGTCAAAGAACACCCTGTCGTCCCGGTCTTTGACGAATTCAACCGCAGCCAGCATGCCGTCACCACGCACCTCGCCGACGATGGGATGATGTCCCAGTGCTTCGGTAAGTGCGTTGCGGAAATAGGCGCCGGTCTCTCCTGCATTGGTCACGAGATCCAGCGTGTCGATCAGTTCCAGATTGGCAACGCCGGCAGCGGCACAGATCGGATGAGCCGAATAGGTCCATCCATGACCGAGTGATCCGAGTTTGTCCGAGCCCTGCACCAGAACCTGCCAGACCTTGTCTCCGACGATGACGCCGGAGAGCGGCGCATAGGCCGAGGTCAGGCCCTTGGCAATCGTGATCAGATCAGGCTTGATGCCATAATGATCGGAACCGAACATGGTGCCCAGACGACCAAAACCCGTTACAACCTCATCGGCGACCAGAAGCACATCATATGTGTTGAGAACGGCCTGTATTTTCTCCCAGTACCCGGCAGGCGGCGGCACGATGCCTCCGGTGCCAAGGATCGGTTCGCCGATGAATGCCGCCACGGTCTCGGGCCCTTCCGCAAGGATCATTTCCTCCAGTTTGTCGGCGCAGTGCTGGGAGAACTGCTCTTCGCTCATCGAGCGGTCTTCCCGGCGGAAATAATACGGCGCTTCCGTATGCAGGATCGGTGCCCGGGGCAGGTCGAAGGCATTGTGGAAGAGGTCGAGACCCGTCAGGCTTCCCGTCATGACGCCTGAGCCATGATAGCCGCGCCAGCGGGAAATGATCTTCTTCTTGTCCGGCCGTCCAAGCACATTGTTGTAGTACCAGATCAGCTTGATGTTGGTTTCGTTGGCATCGGACCCGGAAAGACCGAAATAAACCCGGCTCATCCCTTCCGGCGCCCGGTCGATGATCATCTTGGCCAGCTTGATCGAGACTTCGGTGCCATGGCCGACATAGGCATGATAATAGGCAAGCTCTTTGGCCTGCTGCGCAATCGCGTCGGCTATTTCCTGCCGCCCGTATCCGACATTGACGCAGTAGAGCCCAGCAAAGGCATCAAGGCTTTTCCTGCCGTTCACATCAAAAATATGCACGCCTTCGCCGCCTTTTATCACCCGCGTCGGGCTTTCGCCGCGGGCATGGGTGCCCATATGGGTGGAGGGATGGAAAAAGTGATCGCGGTCCCAGGCGTTCAGCTCGTTCGAACGGTCCAACATGTCTATTGCTCCTGATTTTTTGCCTCAGCTTGCTTCGAGGCAGAGATATTTGAGTTCGGTGAAGGCTTCGATGCCGTGGCGCGATCCTTCCCGTCCGAGACCGGATTGCTTCACGCCGCCAAAGGGGATGGGTGCACCGGTGATTTTCACCCGGTTGATCGCAACCATGCCATATTCGAGCGCCCGGCCCAGACGCAGCATGCGCTGGCCGTCGCGGGTAACCACATAGGCCACAAGACCATATTCCGTATCATTGGCACGGCGGATGACCTCATCCTCGTCATCAAACACGGTCACAGCGGCCACCGGTCCGAATGTTTCCTCGCGCATGATCAGCGCGGTGTCGGGAACATTGGTCAGCAGCGTCGGCTGAAAAAACAGAGGGCCGGCTGCGTGACGCTTGCCGCCGGCAAGACACTCTGCACCGCGACCGAGCGCGTCCTGCACCTGTTCTTCGACCTTCTGCACGGCCTTTTCGTGCATCAACGGGCCGATTTCCGCACCTTGCGTCAGACCGGATGCCACTTTCAACGCCGCAATTTTCCGGGCAAACGCAGCAGCAAAAACGTCATGCACCGACCGCTCCACATAAATGCGATTGGCCGCCAGACAGTCCTGGCCAGAAGTGGCAAACTTTGCACCGATCGCAATTTCCACGGCGCGATCAATATCGCTATCGGCAAAGATAATCAGGGGCGCGTGTCCACCCAGTTCCATGACGAGATTCTTCATTGTCGGTGCGCACTGCGCTGCAATCAGACGTCCGACCTCGGTCGAGCCCGTGAAACTCAAGGCCCGCACACGCGGATCGGCACAAAGCGCCTCGACGATAGGTGCTGCCTTGCCGGTGATGATATTGAAAACACCGGCTGGCACCCCGGCCCGCTCTGCCAGTTCCGCCAGGGCAAGGGCTGACAACGGCGTCTCGGATGAGGGATGCGCGACAACGGTGCAACCGGCCGCAAGAGCAGCAGCTGCCTTGCGGGTCAGCATGGCAGACGGGAAATTCCACGGGGTGACGATGCCGACAACGCCAATCGCTTCACGGCTGACCATCATCTGCGCACCGGGCAGGTGGCTGGTCACGCCTTCCGCGTTCAGCCGCTTCCCCTCCTCCGCGTAGAACTCGATGAAGGATGCGGCGTATTCGATCTCTCCGCACGACTCATCCAGCGGCTTGCCTTGCTCGAGCGTCATGATCAGCGCGAGATCTTCCTTTGCCGCCAGAACGAGATCGTACCATTTGCGTAAAACGGCAGCACGCTGTTGCGGCAGCAACGAGCGCCATGAACGGAACGCGCGTGACGCCGCATCGATGGCAAGAGACGTTTCCTGCGGACCGAGAGCGGCGACCCATGCCACCGGCATTCCCGATGCCGGGTCACGCACCTCGAATGTCTGCCCACCTTTGGCTGAGCTCCAATGGCCATCAATATAGCCAAGATCGCGCAACATCCTGCGGTCCTGCAGGCGGTCAAGTCCATCATGGCGTTCGGGTCTTGCGAAATGGGCAGACATCGGGCTCTCCCTGAGAATATCCAGCGATGCTCGCCCATCCCGTCTGGAGAGAGTAACTGTAATGCGCCGCCCGCAGAGAGAGATTGTCTGATTGAGCCACCTGATTTGGAGAGATGGACCGGAGTGTCAGCCTTCCGGCTGGATCAGGTCATGCACAGGCAAAGCCGTTTCCTCTTTCACCGTCTTGGTGATGATGTAGGAAAAATACCGGTCGATACCGAGCTCCCGCTGCAACAGATCATCAATCAGCCGCTGATAGGCATCGATGTCCCGGGCGACAATTTTCAGAATGTAATCGACGCCGCCGCCAACCGACCAGCACGAGGTCACCTCAGGCAAAAGCTTGATCGCCCGCTCAAACCGCTCGAAATCCGCCTGCCTGTGCGATGCAAGAGTGACTTCCACCAGAATGCTGGCAACCGGCGCAACCAGCCGGAGAGCCAGGCGCGCATGGTAGCCTGTGATAATCCCCGCCTTTTCCAGCCGGCGAAGCCTTGTCCAGCACGGCGTCGGAGAGATACCAGCACGTTCGGCAAGGGCGAGTTTGGTGATCCGTCCGTCCCTTTGGATGGCGTCGAGAATACGGATGTCGATTGCGTCAAGCCTTGGTGCGCCCATCACTGTTCCAGTTCAAAGAGTGGATTGATCATGGCCTTGTGTTTTTCTCATTGTCAATTGACCTGATTTCAATCAATCTAAAATCATGACATTATGGCGACCCGATATCAGTTCACTCACCCGCCCCGCCTATCTCTCCCTGGCGGACCAGATTGCGCGCGCCGTCGGTGACGGCACGCTGGAAGCAGGCGCCCGCCTGCCGACCCACCGGAAGATGGCAGAGGATCTGCACCTGTCCGTGCAGACGGTCAGCCGCGCCTATGAGGAACTCATTCGCCGCGGCATGCTTTCTGGCGAAACCGGGCGCGGCAGTTTCGTCAAGGCGCAGCGGCGCGAAATCGATCAACCCTATCTGCCGGAACGGCTCGGCGAAGTGATTGATCTTTCAATTCTCAAGCCTGTCTGCGAGAAAATGCATCATGAGCGTTTGAAGAAGGCGCTGGGTTGGCTGTCCGAAACCCTGCCGGCAAGTTCGGCCCTGTCGTTCCGCCCGAACGTGGTTTTCCCACGCCACCGCACCACTGCAGTCAAATGGCTGCGCGCGTGCGGCCTTGATGTCCCTGCCTCGAATATCAGCATTACCAACGGCGCGACCGCTGCGATGACAGTCGCGATCATGAGCGTTGCGCCTGTCGGTTCAATGATTGCGACCGAGGCCACCGGGCACCATACCCTTGTGCCACTCGCCTCCTATCTGGGCCTCACGCTCAAAGGCATCGCCATTGACGATCAGGGTATCATCCCCGAGGCGTTGGACGCCGCGTGCAAGGAATCCAGCATTCGCGCGCTATTTGTACAGCCGGCAGCGATCAATCCGTATGCCACGGTGATGGGATCGGTCCGCCGCGCCCAGATTGTCGAGGTTGCACGCAAGCGCGATATTGCCATCGTCGAAAGCGACATACTCGGCCCCCTGGTCGAGGATCGCCCGCCGCCGATTGCCGCACTGGCTCCAGAGCGGACCCTCTATTTCACCAGCTTTACCAAGACTGTCGTACCCGGTTTGCGCATCGGCTATCTCGCGGCACCCGACCGTTACGTCGCCGCCGTCGCCAACCGCCACCTCGTTTCCAACTGGATGGCAACCCCGATGGTCGCGGAGATCGCCACACGCTGGGTTGAGGACGGCACGGCCATGGAGCTGGTCGAATGGCAGCGCGAAGCTCTGCGGCGCAGACATGAAATTGCATCCCAGGTGCTTTCGGGCACATTTTTTCGCTCGCATCCGCAAAGCCTGCACATCTGGCTGCCACTGACTGACGGGCGAACGGAAGAGACCTTCGTCGCTCAGGCGCGCCTGCAGAATGTGGCCATTGCACCCGGTGCATCATTCCGCATTTCGCAGGAAGACTGGACACCGGCCGTGCGCATATCCCTCGGCTCCACCACGGAAGAGGAATTGCTGCGCGGCCTCACGGTCGTCGGAAGTCTGCTGCAGGGTGATCCCGAACACCTGCTGCTCGCCATTTAGTCAAAGCGCGCAATTTCATGGCAATAAAACTTATATTGTCATGATTTAATTTTTATAATTGACATGATTTGATAAGTCTCTCATCGTTTAGGCATAGCCGGTCTCAACCAGAGGGAGAGACGCATGCCGCCAATCAACGACACAAGAACAGCAACCACGGCTCAGCCGCCGATCATCGAGATCGACGGCATCAGCAAGAGCTTCGGCGCGTTCAAGGTTCTTGATCAGTTGTCATTCAATGTCGCGCCGGGTGAGAAGCTGGCACTTATAGGACCGTCCGGTTCCGGCAAGACCACGATCCTGCGTATTCTCATGACACTGGAAGGCATCGACAGCGGCGATATTCGCGTTGCAGGCGAAAATCTCTACCGGATGCAGAAGAATGGCGGCCTACAACCGGCTGACGAGAACCATCTGCACAAAATGCGCGCCCAGATTGGCATGGTGTTCCAGCTCTTCAATCTGTTCCCCCACAAATGCGTTCTCGATAACGTGACGCTGGCACCCATGCTGACGAAAAACACGCCGCGCAGGCAGGCCGAAGAGCAGGCCATGCAATTGCTTGAGATGGTCGGGCTTGCCGACAAGGCCAAATCCATGCCTTCGCAGCTGTCGGGCGGGCAGAAACAGCGTGTTGCCATTGCCCGTGCCCTGGCGCTGCAACCCAAGATCATGCTTTTTGACGAAGTGACATCAGCACTGGATCCTGAACTGGTCGAGGAAGTGCTCAACGTCCTGTGGCGTCTGTCCGAGGAAACGGACATGACCATGCTGCTCGTCACCCACGAAATGGGGTTTGCCCACGAATTTGCCGATCGGGTCCTGTTCTTTGACCGGGGCAAGATCATCGAGGATGGCAAACCCGACGAAATTTTCCGCCATCCCAAACAGGAACGCACGCAGGCATTCCTGAAAAAGATCATCGCCGCCGGTCACAGGGTTTGACCGGGGCGGCACCTGCACACCTTAAAACAAAGAAAACTGAGGAGTTGGGAACATGTTGAACTTGAAAACAATGAGTGCGTCGATCGGAGCGATTGCACTGTCCGCCATGGCGCTTTCCATGCCTGCAAAAGCGGATGAAGCGCTCGACAAACTGAAAGCGCAGGGCTTTGCCCGCATTGCCATTGCCAATGAACCACCTTTCACCGCGGTCAAGCCGGATGGCACGGTGTCCGGCGCGGGCCCTGATGTCGCCCGGGCCGTCTTCAAGAAGCTCGGCGTCGCCGACGTGGTCGCCTCCATTTCCGAGTATGGAGCCATGATCCCGGGCCTTCAGGCAGGACGTCATGATGTGGTGACAGCCGGCTTGTTCATGAAACCGGAGCGCTGCAAGGCCGTTGCCTATTCCGAGCCGATCCTGTGCGATGCCGAAGCTTTTCTGGTCAAGAAGGGTAACCCCAAGGGCTTCAAGAGCTACAAGGATATCGCCGTGGATGCGAAAGCGACGATCGGCGCGCCCGGTGGCGGCACGGAAGAGCGGCTGGCGCTGGAAGCCGGTGTGCCGCGTGACCGCGTGATCGTTGTCCCCGATGGCCAGAGCGGCATCAAGATGCTGCAGGACGGGCGTATCGATGTGTATTCCCTGCCGGTTCTTTCGATCAACGATCTGGTCAAGAAGGCCAATGATCCGAATGTCGAAGTCTTCGCTCCCGTCGTCAACGCACCGGTCTATTGCGATGGTGCTGCCTTCCGCAAAGACCAGACCACCCTGCGTGACGAGTTCGACAAGGTCCTCGCCGAGATGAAGACATCAGGTGAATTTGCAAGGATTGTCGAACCCTACGGCTTCTCCGCCAAGGCTGCCATGTCAACCACGCGCGACAAGCTTTGCGCCGGCTGACACACACCCTGTCACGATCACTCCGGTGTTGAAACCGGAGTGATCACCCGCAATTTCCGTCACGAATGAGAGCATGACCGATGGGCCAATGGGCCGGATACTTACAGCTGATTCTGGAAGGGGCGCTGGTTACGATCAAGCTGACCCTGATGGGGTCGGTGCTTGCGCTGATCATGGCCTTTGTCGCCGGGCTCGGCCGGATATCGCGCTTCCGGGCTGTGCGCGCATTGGCCACCACCTATATCGAATTCTTTCGCGGCACATCCATCTTTGTCCAGCTTTTCTGGGCCTATTTCGTGCTGCCGCTGCTCGGCTTCTCGCTCACACCGCTGCAGGCAGGTGTTCTGGCGCTGGGTCTCAACGTGGGAGCCTACGGCGCCGAAGTCGTACGCGGCGCGATCAAGTCCATCGGCCGGGAACAGTATGAGGCGTGCATTGCGCTGAACTTCAGCCGCTGGCAGAGCTTGCGCCATATCATTCTGCCGCAGGCCTTCGTGCTGATGCTGCCAACTTTTGGCAACAATGCGATTGAGCTTTTGAAGGCCTCCGCCGTGGTGTCACTGATTTCACTTTCGGACATGACGTTCCAGGCGCAGGTCGTGCGCGCGCAGACAGGCAGCACATTGATGCCATTCCTGACCATTCTCGTTCTCTACTTCCTTATGTCGTCGGTCATCTCCGCCTCGATCCGCGGATTGGAGCGTTATCTGACCCGCGGCCTTGACGGCGTGAGGTCCTGAGATGGAGTGGGATTGGGCCTTTGTTGTCGAAATTCTTCCGACCATGATCGAGGGCGTGAAGATCACCATTCTGGCAACCCTTCTGGGATCGGTGCTTGCTGCCATTATCGGCCTTGGCTTGGCCATCCTGCGCCGCTCGAAGAATGTCTTTGTCTCGAAACCGGTTGGCTTTCTTGCCGACTTCATTCGCGGCACGCCGTTGCTCGTGCAGCTGTACTTCATCTTCTACGTGCTGCCCGACGCGGGCATTACCCTTTCACCGCTGGTCGCCGGCGTCATCGGTCTTGGCCTGCATTACGGCACCTATACGGCCGAGGTCTATCGCGGTGGCATTGACAACGTGGCGCGCGGCCAGTGGGAAGCTGCCCGCGCCTGCAATCTCTCGGCGTTCCAGACCTGGACCCGGATCATTCTGCCGCAAGCCCTGCCGCCGATGATCCCCGCACTCGCCAACTACTTCATCGCCATGTTCAAGGAAACGCCGTTGCTTTCCGCCATCACCGTGCTTGAGCTGATGAACCAGGCGCGCAGCATCGCCAATTACAACTATCGCTACATTGAGCCGATCACGCTGGTAGGCGCATTCTTCCTGGTGATCAGTCTTGTGTCCGTCATTGCCCTGCGCTGGCTCGAACGCCGCTATGGGCAGATCGAGGAGAGATAATATGGGTATTCCGATCAAGGTCACCCAGACGATGACGCCGCTTGGCTTCGATGACCGCCCCATTGCCAGGCGCATCGGTCTCGTGATCCTGGCCACGGATCACACGACGGAACCGGACTTTCAGCGCATGGTCGCCAGCGACACGATCGGGCTCTATACGGCGCGCATCCCCTATGCCAATCCGACGACACCGGAGAATCTGCGTCGCATGCAGCCCGGACTGACGGTTGGGGCCGGATTGATCCTGCCCGACGAGGATCTCGACGCGATTTGCTATTCCTGCACCTCCGCATCGGTGGTTATCGGCGACGATGCGGTCGAGGCCGCGATCAAGGCCGCCAAGCCGGGCGTGCCGGTCATTACTCCGCCGCTCGCCGCCGTTCAGGGTCTCAATGCCTTCGGCGCCCGCCGGATCAGTGTGCTTACGCCGTATACCGTCGAGACAAGTACCCCGATGCTGGCTTATTTCCAGGCCAAGGGTTTCGATATTGCCCGCTTCACCTGTTTCGGCCTTGAAGACGACCGGGAAATGGCACGCATCAAGCCCGCATCGCTCGTAGCAGCAGCAACTGAAGCCACGGCTCCGGATTGCGATGCCCTGTTCATATCCTGCACCGCATTGCGCGCCGCCATCGCCGCCCCGCAGATCGAAGCAGTGATCGGCAAACCCGTTGTCACAAGTAATCTCGCCACGGCATGGGCAACATTGCGTCTGTGCGGCGAAAATCAACCACGACCGGAACTGGGACAGTTGATGACCCGTCCCATGGCTGCCTGGTAAATCAGCATGACCCGAACATTCGTCACCCTGACCGAGATCAAGGCAGCCCGCGCCGTGATTGCACCGCACATCCTGCGCACCCCCGCGGTTCCCTCGGCAAGCCTGACCGAACGAATGGGACTGCCCGTCCATCTCAAACTGGAACACCGGCAAATCACCGGAGCATTCAAGCTGCGGGGCGCCCTTAACGCCTTGAACGGCCTGTCACCGGATGAAAGACAGCGCGGTGTTGTCACCGCGTCAACCGGCAATCACGGCCGCGCCCTCGCCTATGCTTCAGGGCTGCAAAGCATTCGCTCCGTTATCTGCATGTCGAACCTTGTGCCTGGCAACAAGGTGGATGAGATCCGCAAGCTCGGCGCGGAAATCCGGATTGTCGGCACGTCGCAGGATGAGGCCCAGGAGGAAGTCGAGAAGATCGTCGCAAGGGACGGTCTCGTCATGGTTCCGCCGTTTGACGACCCGGCTATCGTTGCCGGTCAGGGAACGATTGGACTGGAGATCGTCGAGGACGTGCCGGACGTGGAAACCGTTCTCGTCCCGCTTTCCGGCGGCGGGCTCATCGCCGGGATTGCTGCGGCAATCAAAGGCTTGAAGCCAAAAACCAGGATCATCGGCATTTCCATGCAGAACGGCGCGGCAATGGCCGCCAGCCTGAAAGCCGGTCACCCCGTCAACGTTGTGGAACGGCAAAGCCTGGCGGATTCCCTCGGCGGCGGCATCGGCCTCAACAATAGCGTGACCTTCGGGATGGTGCGCGCGCTCGTCGATGAGGTCGTGCTGCTCTCTGAAGAAGAAATAGCGGCGGGCATCGTCCACGCCTACGCGCAGGAGCGGGAAATCATCGAAGGCGCGGCGGCCGTCGGTATCGGAGCGCTTCTTGCGGGCAAGATCCGGTTGCAGGGACCGGTGATCGCCCTGCTGTCCGGCCGCAATATCGACATGGACCAGCACCGCCGCATTGTCGCCGGATATCACACAGGGGAGGCCGTGCCATGTCCCGCATGACCATTCTCACCGAAGCCGAACTGCGCCGCATCGTTTCTCTCGATCTGGATGCGGTTGCATGCGTCGAAGCTGCCTTTGAAGCCCTTGCTACGAAGGCCGTTGCCATGCCGCCGATCCTGCGGCTCGACATCCCCGAACATCGCGGCGAAGTGGATGTCAAAACCGCCTATGTGCCCGGTATCGATGCCTTTGCGATCAAGATCAGCCCCGGCTTTTTCAACAATCCCCAGATCGGCCTTCCCAGCGTCAACGGCATGATGGTGCTGTTCTCCAGCAAGACGGGACTGGTCGAAGCCTTGCTGCTCGACAACGGCTATCTGACGGATGTCCGCACAGCGGCCGCCGGAGCAGTGGCAGCGAAATATCTCGCCCGCAAGGACGCAAGCATTGCAACGATCTTCGGTGCGGGTGTGCAGGCACAACTGCAGCTCAAGGCACTGGCACTGGTTCGTCCTATTGGCGAAGCGCGCCTGTGGGCGCGTGATCCGCAAAAAGCCGAAGCGACCGCAGCCAATATACGGGCAGAGCTTGGCATCCGGATCTTTGTTGAAAGCGATCCGTCGAAAGCCGTCGCAGGGAGCCATATCATCGTCACGACAACGCCATCCGAGAAGCCATTGCTTCGGGCGGAGTGGCTGGAACCCGGTCAGCATGTGACCGCAATGGGGTCCGATGCCGAGCACAAGAACGAAATTGATCCGGCCGTTATCCGGTTTGCCGATCTCTATGTGGCCGACAGCCTGAAACAGACGCGGCGGCTGGGCGAACTCCATCACGCCATAGCCGCAGGCCTTATTCCCGAGAACCAGGCCTTTCCGGAACTCGGTGCCATCATTGCCGGCACCAGCGCCGGCCGGCAATCGGACCATGCGATCACCATTGCCGATCTGACCGGTACCGGCGTCCAAGACACAGCCATTGCCACGCTTGCCCGTGACCGTGCCCAAAGGGCCGGTGCCGGTACGGCGTTTGAAAGTTGATATTCGAAAGTGAGGAAACCAGAATGACCGAGCCCAATCTGAAGTTCAGCCGCGACGAGTTTGCGCATAGGCTGGCAAAAACCCGCAAGTCCATGGAGAAAAAGGGCATCGACGTACTGATCTGCAGCGATCCCTCCAACATGGCATGGCTGACGGGTTATGATGGCTGGTCGTTTTACGTGCATCAGGCAGTGATCGTTCCACCGGAAGGCGAACCTATCTGGTACGGCCGCGGGCAGGATGCGAACGGCGCGAAGCGTACCGCCTATCTCGAGCACGACAATATCGTCGGCTATCCCGATCACTACGTTCAATCCATTGAACGTCACCCGATGGATTTTCTGTCAAAACTTCTGGACGAGCGCGGATGGAGCAAGAAGACCATCGGCGTCGAGATGGACAATTACTGGTTCACGGCAGCAGCCTTCGCCTCGTTGCAAAAACATTTGCCCAATGCCCGGTTTGTCGATGGAACCGCACTCGTCAACTGGCAGCGCGCCGTGAAAAGCAAGACAGAGCTCGACTATATGCGCAAGGCCGCACGCATTGTCGAACTCATGCACCAGCGGATCGTCGACAAAATCGAAGTCGGCATGCGCAAATGCGATCTCGTTGCCGAAATCTACGATGCCGGCATTCGCGGCACCAATGCATTCGGCGGCGACTATCCGGCCATCGTGCCGCTGCTTCCATCCGGAGCGGACGCATCTGCCCCCCACCTGACCTGGGATGACCAGCCCATGAAGAGCGGCGAAGGCACGTTCTTCGAAATCGCCGGTTGCTTCAACCGCTACCACGTACCGCTGTCCCGTACGGTTTTCCTGGGCAAACCAACCCAGGCATTTCTGGATGCGGAAAAGGCGACGCTTGAGGGGATGGAAGCAGGGCTTGCCGCCGCCAAACCGGGCAATACCTGCGAAGACATTGCCAATGCCTTTTTCGGCGTGCTCAGGAAATACGGCATCGTCAAGGACAACCGCACGGGTTACCCCATCGGGATTTCCTATCCGCCGGATTGGGGCGAGCGCACCATGAGCCTGCGCCCCGGGGACAAAACCGTGCTGGAACCGGGCATGACATTCCATTTCATGACCGGTCTCTGGCTTGAAACCATGGGTCTCGAGATCACCGAAAGCATCCTGATCACGGAAACCGGCGTCGAATGTCTTGCCAACGTGCCCCGGCAGCTTTTTGTGAAGAATTGACACCCATGACATCAGCTAATCTTCTAGCCCCATCCCCCATCACGCCGACCGTCGATTTTGACAGGGACGGCGTGCAGCATGGCTTCCTGCGCCTGCCTTACAGCAGGGATGATTCCGCTTGGGGGTCGGTCATGATTCCCATTGCGGTCATCCGCAATGGCAAGGGTCCGACAGCGCTTTTGACGGGCGGGAACCACGGCGACGAATACGAAGGACCAATCGCTCTCTCGGATCTGGCGCGCACGCTCGACCCGAAAGAGGTCAACGGCACTGTGATCATCGTCCCCGCCATGAACTATCCGGCCTTCCGCGCCGGGACACGCACTTCGCCCATTGACAAGGGCAACATGAACCGCAGTTTCCCGGGGCGGCCCGACGGGACCGTCACGCAGAAGATCGCCGACTATTTCACGCGGGAGCTGTTGCCCCGCGCCGATGTGGTTCTGGATTTTCATTCGGGCGGCAAGACACTCGATTTCCTGCCGTTCGCCGCCGCTCACGTCCTGCTTGACAAGGCCCAGGAAGCGCGTGGTTTCGATGCGGTCAAGGCGTTCTCGGCGCCCTGGTCCATGCGGATGCTGGAGATCGATGCGGTCGGCATGTACGACACCACGGTTGAAGAACTGGGCAAGACCTTCGTTACAACCGAACTTGGCGGGGGCGGCACCGCCAGCGCCGAAACAATCCGCATTGCCAAGCGCGGCGTCAGCAATTTTCTCCGGCATACCGGTATTTTGAGCGGTGATGTCGAGCTGCATGAAACACGGTGGATCGACATGCCCTCGGCAGACTGTTTCTCGTTCGCCGAAGATGCCGGCATGATCGAAACGATGGCCGATCTTGGCGATCCGGTCACCGCGGGCCAGGTCATCGCCCGTATCTATCCCATCGGCCGAACCGGAGCAGCGCCAGCGGAGATCAAGGCCCAACTTTCAGGGATTCTTGCCGCCCGGCATTTTCCCGGATTGGTCAATGCCGGGGACTGTGCCGCAGTGATTGCAGTCATCGAATAGGTGACTTGCCACCGTGGTACATCCTGCGGTGGTTCCTGTGCGCTGCAACGTCACTTTGCCTGCGGCAGCTGTTCGGCACACATTATCGCTGCTCTATGCGTTTGAGCACGGATTCAAGAGCCAGCGTCAGAGCCTGTGTGCCGCCGTTCTCGGCAAACTCCGTCAAGACCTGCTCATTCAGACCGCCCTTTGTCGAAAAATCGGACGCCATCGCCTCGAACGATCGCGCCTCCGCTGCACCCGTTGCGTGGGACAGGCCCCCAAACAGCTGCCTTAAATAGGTGCTCGCTTGGTCATAGGACATTCCTTCCGCTTCAAGCCAGCGGGCGCTTGTTTCCAACAGGCCGAAATATGTGCCCATCAACGCACTCGCTGCGCCAAAAAGATCGTACTGCTTGAGATCTTTTGCCTGAACTGCGGTTCCCAACGAAGAAAACAGATCAGCTATCTGGTCATGAGGCGGATATATGGCTGTGGCGCCCTGTAGATCAGCCACGAAAGGAAGAGGAATTGCCCGGGTAATCGTGACGGGCGCGTCAATCCACCTGGCAAGCGCTTCGATTTGGATAGCGGCAATAAAGCTCACCACATGTTGATCGTCGCGAAATCTGAGTTCCCCGATTACTTCCTCGGCAATTTGCGGTCTTACCGCAAGAAACACGATGTCGGTGCTGTCAACCACATCCTGATTGTCTTTTCCTACGCGCACGATCGGAAACATCTCGTCAAGTCGGGCAGCGACGCTTGAACTGCGAGGCGAGACAACAAGGGTTTCGACATCGGATCTTGATTTCATTAGGCCAGTCACGACCGCCTCAGTTATCGCGCCGGATCCGATGAATCCCAGTCTCATGAGCTTCCCTCTCATTCGCATTGCGTTATCGCGTCCACAGTGGTCAATCAAATGAAACCCGCTATGGCGAACATTGACAGACTAATGGTCTCTCGGAGGTGGGTCCAGCCACATCCATCCACGGCAACAGCACATCGCCCTCAAGCAAAGCAGGAATTGTTGGTTTGTCAGTGCTGCGGCTGCCTGAAGTTGATATGTTGACGCTGTCGACTGAACCGGTCTCCAATCTTCGTTGACCAACCGGGTGGGCCAACCAGGGTCCGAACCCGCTTCATGAAATTTTCGCGCTTTCTTGAGACTGCTCTTCACCCCGAGAAATCAGCCGCTCGACGATGAATACAAGGCATCCCGCCACCGTCAAACATGCCGCGAGAAAGAACATCGGTGCAATCGTGCTGCCCGTCGCATCCTTTATCCATGGCACGACGTTTTGGGCAATGAACCCGCCCAGATTGCCCACCGAATTGATCGCGGCCAACCCTGCTGCCGCGCCGGCGCCTCTGAGAAACCGCGAGGGCATGCTCCAGAACACGGGTTGCCCGGCGAATATTCCACCGGCGGCAAGGCAAAGAAAAGCAAACTGCAGCGTCTGATTGGAAATCACGGCAGATAAGACCAGGCAGATCGCGCCAAAAAAGGCTGGTACGACGATGTAGGGTGTCTGCCAGCGTGCCCGCGCCGCCATATGCGGCACGACATAAAGCGCCACAGACACCACCACCCAGGGAATGATGTTCAGAAAACCGTTGGCAACATTGCCGATGCCGAAGCTTTTCAGAACGGTTGGCAACCAATAGCTCAAACCATAGGCCGAGAGCGGAAAGCCGATGAAACATACCGACATGAGCAGGACACGCGGGTCAAGGAGCGCCTTGAATGCATGGCCGCCTTCCGTCCCGAGATTTGAATTCTCGTCGTCGATGCGCTTTTTCAGCCAATCCTTTTCCGCTGCTGTCAGGAATGTTGCCTTTTCCGGCCGGTCGTCCAGATAGAACCACGTCACGATCCCGGCAATCACCGCGGGAACGCCGGTAACAAGAAATACCCATTCCCAGCCTTTGAGGCCAAGAAGGCCATCCATGGCCAACAACGATCCGCCAAGCGGCGCTCCGATGGCATTGGCAACGGCACTGAATATCATGAAGAGACCGACCATTGCACCGCGATAACGCGCTGGATACCACAGCGTCATCAGATAAAGCACGCCGGGGAAAAAGCCGGCCTCACACACACCCAGCAGAAAACGAAGGACGTAAAACATGCCGGCGCTCTGCGTGAATGCCAGCGCTATGGTCACCAGGCCCCATGAGACGAGAATTCGGGCGAACCATCGGCTCGCACCGAATTTTTCCAGAAACAGGTTGCTTGGAACTTCAAAGATGAAATAGCCGATAAAAAACAGCGACGCTCCAAGCCCATAGGCATACTCGCTCATGCCGAGAGCATCGACCATCTGCAGTTTGGCAAAGCTGACATTCTGCCGATCGATATAGGCGATCAGATAGAGGATGCCGAGGAATGGCATCAAGCGCCACGATATCTTGCTTATCAGCTGTTTTTCTACGACCATGATATTCTCCAAGAGGCATTGTGGGTGAAGCAGCCGAATCCATCAGGCCGGCTGTTGCTGGGCGTCTGTTACTGGTGTTTGTCCGAACCGGCCGAGGCGCCGGGCGTGAAGCTGCACCAGCCGCTCACCGAAGGCGGTCGGGCGCATCGCCGGAGCTCGGTCGAAAACCTCGATCCCAGCCCGTGCGGCGAAGAGGCGTTTGCCGTAACACATCAAATGTTCGATTCCCTGCATGACAAACGCCACGGCGGGCAGCATCTGCGCATAGGTGTCTTCCGCCGATGCCAGATTGCCGGACCTGTAATCCTTATAGGCCCGTACGGCATAATCGATGATGTCCGGCGCAAGGATATAGCCGGCGCAGCCTCCATTGAGCCCATCGATCAGTTCAAGTCCGCCGCGGCCATTGAACACCGGAACGCTGGTGCCTATCGCCTGAATGAGGGTTTCGACATCCACAGCCGATGCCTCGGCTTTCAGCAGGCGGATATTGGGGTGACGCGTGGTAAGAGCCGTCATATCCGCTGCCCCGAGGCCGCGGCCCAGAAATGCCGGCGCATTCTGTATGGCGACGGGCAATGACGTGGCATCGGCCACCCTTCCGAAAAAGGCTATGTATTCCTGTGCATTGAAGCTTCCGGCAATGGGCGGCTGGAGGATAACCCAGTTCGCCCCCACCCGTTCGGCATGGCGCACCTGCGCGATCTGTTCGGCAACAGACGTGCCGAAGATCGTAAAGGCCAGCGGCAGGCGTCCGGCATTGTCCTCGGCCAGCCAATCCATAACCGTCCGCCTCTCATGTTCGGTCAATTTGGCGACTTCCGTCGCCAACCCAAGCGCGGCGATACCCTGCACGCCGGTCGAAATGGCAATCTCGGTCTGCTTGCGCATGGCTTGGCGATCGAGTTTTTCGTCCCGATTGAAGAAGGCGTACAAAATGGCGTGGATGCCGGAAAAATCATTGGATGTAGCGTTCAAAATTGTTTCCCCAGAATAGGCAATGGCAGATTGGAACGAGCACGGCGTGCAAGGGCAATGCCCAATATCCCGCCGATGACAAGCGCAGCAGCAACAAGGCCCAAGGCTATATTATAGTTGCCTGTTGCCTGCCGGATGCTGCCGATAACCGGTGGCAGAGCAAGACCGGCGACATTCGCAAGGGCGTTGATCAACGCGATGGAGACAGCAGCGGCAACGCCGGATACATATTCCGTGGTGACAGCCCAGAATATCGGAATGACCGCCCAGTTCAGTCCAACAGAAAGAACGAGCAAGGCGTAGCGGACATAGATGTCGCCGGAAAAGATTGCCGCGATGATCGCAACGCCTGATGCGACAAGAGGAAGGCCGAGATGCAGAGCTCTTTCGCCGGTCGCATCGGAATGCCGGCCATTGAGAAACATGAAAATGCAGGCTGCAACAAATGGCACTGCTGAAAGCAGACTGACGATCAGATTGTTGCTGCCCGACAGATCTTTGACGATCAAAGGCATGAAAAGTGTCAACCCGATTGTGCCGAAGGCCTGCAGCAGCCAGAACACCGCCAGCAACCAGATGTGCATATCAGCAAACGCTGCAACCCACGAGGTCTTGTGTGATACAACCGCCGCCTGTTCGCTCTGGATCGCCTGTTCCAGACCGCTCTGCTGCTCCGGCGTCAGCCAGCGTGCATCGGCGGGCCGGTCCGGCAGGAACCTGAGAACCAGGAAACCCAACAGGATGGCCGGTACGCCTTCGATGAGGAAAACCCACCGCCAGCCCGAAACGCCCAGTACACCGTGGGCATTCAACAGCAATCCTGAAAGAGGCAAGCCGACAACGGAAGCAAGGGCGGCGCCGATATAGAAGAACGACATGGCATGGGCGCGATCCCTCGATGGATACCATCTGGCAAGGTAGTAGATGATCCCCGGTGTAAACCCGGCTTCCGCTGCGCCCAGCAGAAGCCGCATGCCGTAAAGCTGGTAAGCGCTTGTTACCAGCGCCATGCCTGCGGCGATGATTCCCCATGTTACCATGATGCGGGCGATCCACCGGCGTGCGCCAAATCGCGTCAGCGCGATATTGCTGGGAATTTCGAAGACGATGTAGGTGGCAAAGAACAGGCCAGCCGCAATCCCGTACATGCGCTCTGTCAGTTGCAATTCCGCGTTCATCCCCAATGCCGCTACGGAGATGTTCGACCGGTCGATATAGGCGACCAGATAAAGCAGCATCACAAAGGGCAAAATGCGTCGGTTGACGCGCCTGATCGCGTCGGACGTGTTGTAAGCAGTCATTTATTCCTCCCCAGAGCCGCTCTCCCAAGCGGCCTATCAAACATCATACGTTTAACATATGATGTTTGATAGGCAAGAAACTTTTTTGGAGTTCCACCCCGATTGTGTATGGGTGATGAAGCACGCAACAATTGGTCGATGAGGTAAAAGCCATGAGAATCCGGAAGCCGAACCGAACCCGGATTGTAGTGGCAGCGCTCGGGGCCCGCATCGCAAGCGGCGAGTTTGCGCCCGGGGCACTCCTGCCCTCGGAAACGGTGCTTGAGCAAGAATACGAGGTCAGCCGTACCGTCATTCGCGAAGCCACCAAGATCCTGTCGGCCAAAGGCCTGGTGACCGTGCGCCAGCGACATGGAACCCATGTCAACCCGCGTGAGCAGTGGATGTGGATGGATGGCGAGCTCATCAGCTGGCTGGCAAACGGCAAGGCCGCCAAGAGTGATCTCCTGGCATTCGCCGAGGCACGGCAGATCATCGAGCCTGGCGCTGCAGCTCTTGCCGCCCTGCGGGCAACGCAGAAACAGCGCGCGGAGATCGTCGCAGCCTATGAACGGATGAAGACAGGCCGCGCATCACCGCAGGAGGCCATACTCGCCGACAAGCAGTTCCATCTCGCAATTCTGGACGCAACGCACAACCCTGTTTTGCAGAGCCTGCGCCAGACGATCGAGTCCATTCTCGATGCCATTTTTCCCCATACGGTTGGCACATTCACCCACAACCTCGACAATCACGGCGAGGTTGCCGATGCGATAGCGCGCGGCGATCCCGAAGCCGCACGCGCCAATATGGAGAAGGTCCTGCAGCATACCACGGGGTTTCTGCAGTCCGTCGGTTGAAGCGAGCGAAGCTTCAATGGCTCTCACGCGGTATCCCGGCACCGCGACACCCCACCAGAAAATCAAGGTCAGCCCCGCGGTCAGCCTGCAGAACACGCTCTGTATAAAGATGCTGGTACCCGCCTTCCATAGCCGGGACAGGAGCCTGCCAGGACTGACGGCGCAGGTCCAGTTCAGCGTCAGACACATCCAGATGAAGTTTGCGTGCTTCGACGTCGAGTTCGATGAAGTCGCCGTTGCGCACCAGGGCCAGCGGACCGCCGACGGCCGCTTCCGGTGCGACGTGGAGGACAACCGTCCCGAATGCCGTCCCTGACATACGAGCATCGGAGATACGCACCATGTCGCGCACGCCCTTCTGCAGCAGCTTCTGCGGCAGAGCCATGTTGCCGACCTCGGCCATTCCAGGATACCCCTTGGGGCCGCAATTCTTCAGTACCATGATGCAGGTTTCGTCAATATCCAGCGCCGGATCGTCAATGACGGCCTTGTAATGGTCGATGTCTTCAAAAACCACGGCACGCCCGCGATGGCGCATGAGTTCAGGCGATGCAGCGGAGGGCTTTATGATCGCGCCCGAGGGCGCAAGGTTGCCGCGCAACACAGCTATGCCGCCTTGCGCCGTCAAAGCTTTTTCCGTCGGACGGATAACTTCCGGATCGAAATTTTCCGCCTGGGCAATGTTTTCGCCCACGGTTTTGCCGGTGACGGTCATTGCATCAAGCTCGATCAGGGCAGCTATCTCTTTCATGACGGCCGGAAGTCCGCCTGCGTAACAGAAATCCTCCATCAGGAAACGCCCCGACGGCATGAGATCAAGGATGGTGGGAATGTCGCGGCCGAACCTGTCCCAATCGTCGAGTGACAATTCGCAACCGATCCGTCCGGCAATGGCCAGCAGATGAACGACGGCATTGGTCGAGCCCCCGATAGCCCCGTTTATCCGGATGGCATTGGCAAACGCCTCGCGCTTCAAGATCGCCGAAAGCCGCAGATCTTCATGCACCATCTCAACGATACGGCGCCCGGTCATGCGGGCAAGGCGTGCGCGATGCGCATCGACCGCCGGATAGGCGGCATTTCCCGGCAGGGCAATTCCCAATGCCTCAACCATCGATGCCATTGTCGACGCAGTGCCCATGGTCATGCAATGTCCCGGCGACCGGGACATGGCACTTTCAGCATTGGCAAACTCCTGTTCGCTCATGACGCCTGCCCGGACATCCTCCGAGAATTTCCACACATCCGTTCCCGAACCGATCTGCTTTCCCTTGAAGCGGCCGTTCAGCATGGGGCCGCCCGATATCACGATGGACGGCAGGTCGCAGGATGCCGCGCCCATGACCAGGGATGGCGTGGTCTTGTCGCAGCCTGCCATGAGGACCACGCCGTCCATGGGATTGCCCCGGATCGATTCCTCGACGTCCATCGACGCCAGATTGCGAAACAGCATCGCCGTTGGCCGCAGATTGGATTCGCCGCAGGAGAAGACGGGGAATTCCAGCGGCAACCCGCCCGCCTCCAGCACGCCCGCCTTGATATGTTCGACGAGACCGCGGAAATGCGCATTGCACGGCGTGAATTCAGAAAATGTATTGCAGATACCGATCACCGGACGGCCATCAAAGGCATCATCCGGCAATCCGCCATTTTTCATCCAGCTGCGATGGATGAATGCATCCTTGCCGTTGCCGCCAAACCAATGCTGGGATCGTCTCTTCGTCATGATAAATGCTCTGTCTTTGCTAATTGTTCGGGTGTTGCTGCTGGCTGAGACCGCCGTCCACGACAAGGCAGGCGGCGTTCATGAACGGGCACTCATCGGAAATCATGAACACAGCCGCCTGCGCGATCTCCTGCGGTGAGGCGATGCGCCCGCCCGGATGAAGGGCGAGTGTCTTGGCGCGCGCCACAGCCGGGTCTTCAAAGCTGTTCCAGTAGTCGAGCACCTTCTGCGTTTCCACATAGCCGGGTGCCAGCGCGTTCACCCGCACCCCTTTGCCCGCATATTCGAGTGCAAGCGATTTGGTCAGGCCAAGCAGGGCATGTTTGGCGACCGGATAGGGAAAAGTCTGCGGTATGATCGTAAAGCTGTGTGTCGAGGCGATGTTCAGGATGACGCCGCCACCCTGCTCCAGCATCGATGGCAGTACAGCCTTGCTGCAGTTCCACGCGCCTTTGACATTGACATCAAAGTTGCGGTTCCACTGCTCTTCCGTGGTTTCGAGAGGGGTGGAGAACACATTGATGCCGGCATTGTTGATCAGGGCGTTGATCGCGCCGATTTCAGATGCAGCCTGATTGACGGCGGCAAGAACAGCCGCAGCATCGCTGATATCAGCTATGGCAAATCCAACGGAAATTGACCTTGCCCGCAATTCATCTACCGCGCTTTCGAGCAATGCACGGTCCCGATCGATGAGAAAAAGCCGGGCACCTTCCGCCAGGCACGCCTCGGTGATTGCCAGACCAATCCCCTGCGCAGCGCCTGTGATGACTATCCTTTTTCCGGCAAGTCGGTTCGTCATGGCACTTCACTCCCATCAAGAATTGTCAGTGATAGTCCGCCGCTTATTTCCTCCGCCGGAGCCAGCAATGCGAGCCCCATGGGATCGGCTTCGACCGAGGCCAGCGCATTCGGCGTATGGCTCATCGGCTCGAAGCAGAAGAAACTGCGGTCAGTGTCTGGCGCAAAGAGCATGAACCGCGCGAAGACTTCCGTGGCTTCCACGCTGAGAGAAAGATTGTGCTCCGGCCATGCAATGGTGGCCTTGCCGTCCCAACCCTCGAATGCATTGTTGATCCAGCGATCCGGTAGCGATGTCGAACGTGCAAAAACCATATCCTCGGGCGGCGCTTCAAGGGTATGTGGAAGATGCGATGGCGCCTCCGTCCACCAACGGACTGCCGATGCCTTCAAGGTGGTTTTGGGCGTTCGCGGAAAAAAGGGATGAAATCCAATACCGAAAGGCAGTGTCTCGTCGCCGCTATTGGTTATGGAAAGCTGCATGTCAAGCGTGGTGCCCGTGAGCCGGATTGTTTGCATTGCCCTGTAAGCATAAGGGGAATTTTCATCCGCCTTCCTGCTGAACTCCAGTGTCACCGCTTCAACCGATGCCTCCAGCACATTCCAGTCGCCAAGCCAGCCGTCACCATGGAGATAAAGGCTTTCCTGCGTATTCGGAACGAATGATCGACGCTTGCCGCCAAAGTGGAAACCGTTGCCAGCGACCCGGTTGCCGATTGGAACAAGCGGAAAACATGCCGCCCGTTGCACCGTGAATTCCTGTTCTGTCCCGGTGTAAGGGCGCAGAACGAAACGGCCATCCGACGTCTTGCCATCCACCACCGCGCCGCCCTTTGAGGCGACGCGGACAGTCATATGCGCATTGTGCAGGACCAGAAAATCCGCTGGAACTGACTGTTTCCCGGATGGCATTTTATCGCCTGATGAATGCGCTGGACCGCAGATTGTCGAGCATCACCGCCAAGAGCAGGATGAGGCCGCGCACGATATACTGATAGAAGGCGGGAATGTTCATGAGGTTCATGACGTTCTCCGCAATGCCCATGATCATCACGCCCACAATGACACCCGCCATCGTGGCTCGTCCGCCCGCAAGCGATACGCCGCCGAGAACACAGGCGGATATGACTGAAAGTTCAAGGCCGACTGCCGCATTCGGTTGACCTGATGTAATACGGGACGCGAGCAATATCCCCGCCACGGCACAGACCACACCTTGCAAGGCAAAAATCCAGATTCTGGTCTTGTCGACATTGACGCCGGCAAGGCGCGAAGCCTCCGGATTGCCGCCAATGGCCAGGGTATTCTTGCCGAAGACCGTGCGGTTCAAGACAAAGCCAAAGATCACGAAGAGGCCAGCAAGTATCCAGACCGGCGTCGGGATGCCGAACAATTTCGAGAGCGCCAACTGATAGAAACCCGGATCATTGATACCTATGGCGCGCCCATCCGACGATATCAGGGCAAGGCCACGCACAATCTGCATGGTCGCCAGTGTGGTGATGAGCGCGTTGATCCTGAACTTTGCAATGACGAAGCCGTTGACGAACCCGACGAACGCACCGCACAGAAGTGCTGCACCGATCCCGACCAGGATTGATCCGGTGGTGTTCGACGCCATGACAGCGACCATCCCGGTGAAAGCCGCAGTCGAGCCGACCGACAGATCGAAGTCCCGTGCTGCGAGACAAAACATCATGGTGCAGGCGACAATCCCCACCGTAACCACCGACTGCAGCAGGCCAAGCATATTGCGTTCGGTCAGGAAATTGGGAACCAGCAATGCCACGATCGTGAAGGCCACGATGAAAATCAGGACGATGCCCTGGTCCCCCAGCAAAATCTTCTTCAACTGATTGGTCATGCCTGTGTCCTCAATACGCAATTTCTGTTGGCTGCTTCACGTCCGGAAGCGCCGCTGCCAGGATCGCATTTTCTTCAAACTGGTCACGGTTCAACCCGGCCGCGATTTTCCCGGCGCACATGACCAGGATACGGTCACAGATACCCATCACCTCGGGCAGTTCGCTCGAAACCACGACGATGCCCATCCCGCTTTCGGCAAGTTCGTAGAGAATCTCGTAGATTTCGGACTTGGCGCCGACATCGATGCCACGCGTCGGTTCATCGACGATCAGGACCTTCACACCCTGCTCCGCCAGCCAGCGACCCAATATGACTTTCTGCTGATTGCCGCCGGAGAGGTTGACGATGTCCTGCTTGCGCGAAGGGGTGCGTACCTTCAGGCGCTTGATGAAGGTTTCCGCAACCTCCACCTCCCTCTTCCGGTCAAGCAATCCGAACGGGCTGTAATGGCGGCGTGACGAAACATTGATGTTCTCTTCGATCGAGCGCCCCTGGAGAATACCGTCATGCTTGCGGTCCTCCGAGCACAGAACAATCCCCGACCGGATCGCCTGACGCGGGTTCCCGGCTTTCACCTGGGCACCGTCGATCGAGGTTGCACCGGAAAACTGCGGATCGGCTCCAAAGACCAGTCGCATCAGTTCGGAACGGCCCGCACCGATAAGGCCGAAGAAGCCGACAATCTCGCCGGCGCGCACATCAAAGCTCGCAGGCTCCGGCAGGCGTTCTCCGGAAACATTCTCCACCTTCAGACGCACGGCGCCTGCCTCACGGCCACGCCAGCCCCAGATATCGTTGATTTCCCGCCCGACCATTTCGGCTACGATCTGATCACGCGTTACACCTTGCAAAGTCTCATGGTGTGCTGCGAGCTTGCCATCGCGCAAAACCGTCAAACTGTCGCAAAGCCTGAAAACCTCATCCAGCCGATGCGAAACATAGAGGATAACCTTGCCTTCGGCCCGCAAGCGGTCAATCAGCGTGAAAAGAATTTCACTTTCGCGGGAAGAAAGCGAAGAGGTCGGCTCATCAAGGGCAATCACCCGTGCATCGAGCATCACTGCCTTGGCGATTTCCACCATCTGCCGTTCACCGATGGACAGCGTCTTTACCTTCTGGCGCGGGTCGATATCGATTCCTGCATTCTTCAGTTTTTCGGTAACATCGGCGAACATTTTTGCAGAGGCAACTACACCCGCCTTTGCCGGGAACCGGCCTAGATACAGGTTTTCCGCCACGCTCAACTCGGGTACGAGCTGCAGCTCCTGGTGGATGACGATCACACCATGTTCGAAGGCGTCTCTTGAAGAGCCATACGCCTGAACGTCGCCGTCAATGCGTATTTCGCCCTCGTTCGCATGCTGATCTCCGGACAGAATTCGGATGAGGGTTGATTTACCGGCACCGTTCTCACCCATCAATCCATGCACGGCACCCTTGCGTACATCGAAACTGATGCCGGACAGCGCTTTCACGCCGGGATAGGTCTTCGTAAGATTTGTGAACTGTAAAAACGACACGTGGCTTCCCCTCCAGCTTGGCGGCGGAACAAACCGCCGCCAGGGATTTCAATATACGGCGAGGATTACTCGATACCGAGTTCCTTGCGTACCTGCTGGAAGGTATCCCGCTTGGCGAGAGCGCCCGATGTCAGGGTAAGCTTTTCCGGCTGCTTGCCGTTCGCCACCCACTCATACATGTTGGTGGCGGTCTCATAGCCATGACGCTTGGGGGAAATGATAACAGTCCCGACAAAACCGGTAGCGGTCGGCTTCTTGAACTCGTTGATCGCCGAGTCCGCCCCGCCGATGCCAACGCCGATCACACCGTCTGCCGGAATGCCCACACTCTCCGTCGCGCGCACAGCGCCGAGCACCGCCTCGTCATTGAGGCCGAAAGCGACCCACTTCTTGATACCGGCATGCGCATTCAACACCACGGTTGCAGCATTCAGAGCAGCTTCGGTATCCGTCTTGGCCTGAGGCGCCGGAAAGATGTTCTCAGCCTTGAAGCCATTTGCCTTCAGCACCGAAATGGCACCCTCGACACGGTCAACGGCCGTCGGCAGCTGATCGTAGGAAACGCGAATGGCCCCCACTTCTTCCGGCTTCCAGCCGCGTGCCTTCATCTCGTCAACGATGCCCTGCCCGACGGCTTCGCCGATCTTGGTGGCGGAAATCCCCATATGCGGCACATCCTCAAGCGGTTTGCCGGCGGCATCGACCAAACGGTCATCGACCGTCATCATCTTGAGATTGTTCGCAGCCGCCTTCGCCACAATGCCCGGTCCAAGCTTCACATCGGGCGTGCAGACGACAAAGCCCTGAGCGCCTTGCGCGCCAAGATTGTCGATTGCCGACATCAGCTTCTCGCCATCCTCAGCGCCAATCTTGACGAGGGTAAATCCCTTCTCCTTGGCTGCCTGGTCGGCAAATTTCCACTCATCCTGGAACCAGGGCTCCTCCGGCTGTTTCACGATGAATCCGATTTTGGCATCCTGCGCACTGGCAGGAACCATGGACACGACAGACATCGTTGCGAGTGCGCCGGCGAGAATCGCCGTCTTGATTAAATTCATTGTCATTCCTCCCAAAAGCACGATCCCGTTTTCCGATCGTGATGGTACAATTAATCATTTTTATCATACTAGTCAATTGCTCTGGTATGATAAATAGTCTATTGCTCGAGGGATTGGAATTCTCGACACGATGATCGATAAGGCTGTGACGCCGTCGCGTCACAGAGGGGAAGAAATGATGAGCCAAGCCACTGATCCGTCGACTGCAGGCGCGCAGAAAACACGCCGCCCCCGCGTGATGCCGGATGTGGTGCGCGCGCTTGCACGTGACATATTTGCCGGCCGTTATCCAAGCGGCAGCCTTTTGCCGCGGGAAAGCGACCTCGGCGACGCCTATGGCGTTAGCCGGACGGTTATCCGGGAGGCGCTGAAGGTTTTGGCCGCCAAGGGATTGGTCAGCAGCCGTCCGCGCATCGGAACAACCGTATGTGATCCGGATAACTGGAACATCATCGACCCCCAGGTGCTGGAATGGCATGCGCCGCACCTCCTGGACGACCGCCTGTTCGACGCCATCCTTGAAACACGCCGCGCCATAGAACCGCTGGTTGCGGAACTTGCAGCGAGCAGGGCCACGCTGCAGGAAATCGCCGATCTCGAGCTTGCCTGGCAGGGCATGGCCGACGCAGCGAACGATGTGGAGCAGTTCTCGCGTTCAGACATAGCGTTCCACCAGATTCTGTACGCGGCAAGCCACAACCCGGTGTTCCGTCAGATTGGCGGACTGATCGACGCGGCACTGAAATTCGTTCTCGAAACCACCGCCACCACTTCCAACGATCAGAGAAGCGAAGCGATCAAAGCGCACCGCGCCATGGTCGAAGCATTGCGGATGCGCGACGCTGCCGCTGCACGCAAGGCCGCCAGTGACATCCTGGACCTCGCCGCACGCGATCTTGCCGCGGCAAAATCCATCAATGCAGGCAAAACCGTTTAAAGGTCAGACAGACGATGAAAATCACCGCACTCAAGACATTCATTGTTCCCCCGCGCTGGCTCTTTCTGAAAATTGAAACCGACGAGGGTGTCAGCGGCTGGGGCGAACCCGTTGTCGAAGGCCGGGCGCACACGGTTGAAACCGCGATCACAGAACTTGCCGATTATCTGATCGGCAAGGATCCGCGTCTGATCGAGGATCACTGGACAGTGATGTATCGCGGCGCCTTCTATCGCGGCGGCCCCATCCTGATGAGTGCGATCGCCGGTGTCGATCAGGCGCTTTGGGACATCAAGGGCAAAGCACTGGGCGTGCCTGTCCATGCGCTTCTCGGCGGCAAACTCCGCGACCGGATCAAGGTATATTCCTGGATCGGCGGTGACCGGCCGGCTGACATCGCCGCCGGCGCCCTTGACGTCACCAGCCGCGGCTTCACCGCACTCAAGATGAACGGCACGGAAGAATTGCAGATCGTGGACAGCCACGACAAGATCGATGCCGTCATCGAGCGTGTCGCGACTGTTCGCCAGGCAGTCGGACCGAACATCGGCATTGCCGTCGATTTTCACGGCCGTGTTCACCGGCCGATGGCACGGGCACTGGTCAAGGAACTCGATCCCTATCGCCTGATGTTCATCGAAGAACCGGTGCTGAGCGAGAACCGTGAGGCGCTCAAGGAAATTGCCGCTTTTTCATCAGCGCCGATTGCACTGGGCGAGCGCCTTTATAGCCGCTGGGATTTCAAGAGCGTTCTTGAGCAAGGGGCCGTTGATATCATCCAGCCCGACCTGTCTCACGCGGGCGGCATTACGGAATGCCGCAAGATCGCAGCCATGGCCGAAGCCTACGACGTGGCGCTGGCACCCCATTGCCCGCTTGGCCCAATTGCACTGGCAGCTTGCCTGCAGCTTGATGCTGTCAGTTACAACGCCTTCATCCAGGAACAAAGCCTCGGTATCCACTATAACAGTACCAATGATTTGCTCGACTACGCCAAGGACAAATCCGTCTTTCACTACGAGGATGGTTATGTGGCAATTCCGGAAGGCCCCGGCCTCGGTATTGAAATCAATGAGGAATACGTCATCGAACGCGCCAAGGAAGGACACCGCTGGCGCAACCCGATCTGGCGGCACAAGGACGGCTCCTTTGCCGAATGGTGAAGACGGGAATGGTGATGTTCAAGGGCCGTCATTTTGATCGATCATTCTGCGATCCATCGCTGGACAATTCTGGCCAGTCCTAAATTGCATGAACGGTTTAATCGCAGGACGCGCATTCTTACCCGCAACTGAAATTTCGACGAGACATATCCCATATAAAGACCCTCGGTTTTGGTGTGGTCGCAGCGGAAACAAACGTCTCATATATTTGCTCGGCATTCTCACATCGGTCGTCGCTGGCTCTTGAGCGATCTCCCAGCCGCCGCGCACTTGTTATCAAGCGGTGGCTTGCAGTGGAATGCGCATGTTGGCTGTCAAATAATTTGAGTTGACCGTTTTTGATGACGAGGCAACACTTGCAATCCACCGCAAGGCAGGAGGAAAAATGATGAATGAGCCTGACCGCTGGCGCCACATGGCAGCCGCGCCGAGAGATGGCCGGCGGATCCTCGTCACGATTCGGCCATCCGAACAGGGGCCGGCAGAAGTCGACCTTGCCTATTGGTCGAAGGGTGATCAGTTCGGCACAGAAGGCTGGCGTGCTTCCGATTCCTCGCCTGGCCGCCTCGTCGAATATGCCGAGCCGGAATTGAAATGCTGGATGCCAATGCCCACTGCCAATCTCGATGGCAGCTCCATGCCGTCACCATGGGAAGGCGACGACGCGCGCGAGCTCGACGGGACAGGGATTTAGCAGCTCGCGCCGATATGCCGCGAGGACTCAACATGGACGCTCAGAATCCTGTTGAGCCACGGGCTTTTATATTCGCTAGAGTCTATCATTCATTGTTTTTATTATATTATTTATCCTAACCCGCACCTATTTCGACGATAGATTCTTTATCATGGACTGATAATCTTCTCTTAACCATGATCCCGAATGCGATATGCGCCTGCCGGGCTGCCTTACAGGGCGAATTTCGTTCTGTGGCCGTGCTGAGGGCTGATTTGCTTGCTTTTCCTGCTTCTGCTCAACGTTTTAAGCCTCCCCTGCCCTTTTCGCTCTGTCCCGTCACCCGCGTACTCGCCGATGTTTTTCTCTTATCGGCATATACAACTGTTCGTTTTCTTGCGTCTTGCGCGTTTGTACATGCTGGATTTGCTGGGGTTTTTCCTGGTGGTTTCGCCCGCGAAACGGTGGGTTGGCGCGTGGCATCGGCGTCATTCCAGCTGCCCTTTGACCAGTCTGACATGGGTGCCATTGGCCCTGAGCTGGGCGAGCAGCATTGGCCAGACGGAGAATTCGCCCTTGGCCGCCTTGTCGGTGAGGGAGCGCAGATACCCGCCGGCCGAATTGATCTGATCGGCCCTTTGCAGGATGCAGGCCATGGCAATGGCGGCGTTTTCCTGGCCGAGCACCGCACAGGCCTCCTCATAGGCGGACGGGCTGACGCCGAGCATGGAGCGCACGACAATGGCCGCGCCCATCAGTT
>NZ_CABSQF010000032.1:0-52129 GCF_902479695.1 uncultured Phyllobacterium sp.
GCTCAGAGCCGCCGGAAAACCCTTCAAGCTGGCCATCGTCGCCATCATGCGCAAACTCATCGTCACCCTCAACGCCATGATCAAAAACGATCAGGACTGGCAACCCAAAACACAATCTTAAACACAGTTGCTCACCATGAGGGAGATTGAGGATTGCAGGGAGCCATATTCTGCAACCTATCAGATTGGCATTGCCGCCAAACCACATCCCTCATGGTGAGCTTGTCGAACCACGCACAACAGGATTGTCCCCCTATTTGCAGAGATCGCCCTTGGCGACAACTGAGCTTGGCGCGGCGAGGCAGTAGAGCTTGGTGATATTGGAGGCCGTGCGCTCGCCGAGCGGATTAGGGTCCAGTTCATCGCCGCTTTGCGATTGCAGCAGCTCGCAATCGCTGCGCAGCAGACACATTACCGGGATACGTGCCATCGCCGTCGCTGTCTTGAACATGCCGCGCCTGCCGTCCATGGCACCTGTGTTGTGCACGCGGTACCACTGGTGCGTGCGGGAAATGCGGTAGAATGAACGCGGGTTCGACAGGATGGCGAGCCGCGACAACAGGTCGTTATCGGCGAAAAGATCGACGACCTGCCCGTCATAGGGCTCGGTCAGCCGGAAATTATTCGATACGAACGTCGAATTGAAGACAATCGCCGCCGTGCACGGAAACGCCGCAGCCATGTGCCGGGCCAGACCACCACCCAGTTCATGCCCAACGGCGATATAATCGATGGGCAAGCCGTCCGAATTCTTCTGCGCCTCGGCCCTGACCTTGGCAAACTCCTGGCGTGCGGTGCGGTACTGATCCCATGGGTTGATGATCTGGGTGAAATAGCTCAGCTCGCTGATGAACCCCGGAATGCTCGCCAGACCGTCGGCACCGCGGAACACGATCATGTAGGACATGCGGTCCGAACTGCGGCGGCGATAGACTTCCGCGTAAAATCCGCCTGCCCTGGCGATGGGGTCGCCAAACGGCTCCCAGCCGAAATATTCGGTCTTCAGGTCAAAATGATGCCGTGCGATCGGCTTGTAAACGTTCGACGCATAGGCGGCGTAGACACCGAAGTAATCCGAAATCAGCTCGTTGTTGTAGCCGGGATAACCGCGATAGTTCTTCCAGAAGCTCGGCACGGTGGGACGAACGCAGTTTTCCGCATGGCTGTTGCCGATCCCCAGCTCCGGCCGGTCGATCGTCACCCATGCAGCCACCGTCGCATTGGCAAGGCCAATGACGCAGATAACAAGTACAGCCCAGCCAATTTTCCTGATCATACGCTTCCCCGGATCGGTCAAATGGCCGTGCTGCCAGAACGTTTGCCGCCTGTTATATCAAACACGAAGATGTGACCCATCATACCCCGCAACTCTCATACAGATATCACATTGAAAAATCATGACAAAGGAAAGGCATACTACCATCAACCATAATCTCCTCCGGTCATGATCTGTTAAGCATAATGCCGCATGAGTGGAAAAATAAGGAATGCCCCTTCACGATTCGAGTACGGACCGCCATTGATGAAGCGACTTGCTGCTGGATTATTGACCCTTCTTCTCGCCGGTTGCACGACGGTCGACTACGATTTTTCCGATGCAAAGAAGCGGGCCTCGCCTGCCCCGCTGCAACAGATCGCAGCGCCCGCGGGCAAGATCAATGCGCCGCGTTTCAACGACAGCAATCCGCACGACTGGAAAGGCAGAACGCCCTGGCACTACCCGGTGCACGGAACGGATGTCTCCAAATACCAATCGACCATCGATTGGGCGGCCGTGCGCGGCAATCGCATCTCGTTTGTCTTCATCAAGGCCACGGAAGGGGCGGACCGGGTCGATGACCGCCTCGCCGACAACTGGCAGGCCGCACGCGCCGCAGGCATTCCGCGCGGCGCCTACCACTTCTATTATTTCTGCCGTACCGCCAAGGAACAGGCGCAGTGGTTCATCCGCAACGTGCCGAACGATCCCGGAGCCTTGCCGCCAGTACTCGACATGGAATGGAACGCCGCATCGCCGACGTGCAAGCTGCGCCCCAATGCGGCGGTGGTGCGCAGCGAAATGCGCGTCTTCATCGACATTCTCGAACGCCATTACGGCAAGCGGCCGATCATCTACACCACCGTCGACTTCTTCGACGACAACGACCTGCGGCAACTGGCCGGCTATCCCTTCTGGTTGCGCTCGGTTGCAGGTCATCCCGATGAAAAATACGGGCCGCATCCCTGGACGTTCTGGCAGTATACCGGAACCGGCTCCATCCCCGGCATTCGCGGCGATGCGGATATCAATGTGTTTGCCGGTGACGAAACCGCCTGGAAGCAGTGGCTTGTGCGCAACAAGGTGCGATAAAGTCACACCGGACCTCTTCTCGCAATTCTGTGACTTCACGAGGGGGACATAATCGTGCATTAGCAGGACAAGCTCGCGCGCCTGCTGGCGCCCCCTGTTACCAACGAGATTTCCCTGATGAACAAACTATCGATTGCTCTTGCCGCCGCACTCCTTTCTGCGACAAGTTCTGCTTATGCACTGGACCAGATCAACCACCAGCAACCGGCAGCTGTAAAGCCTGCCTGCGGCGGCGAGATGGAACCCTGGTTCAACGGCCTTATCGCCGAAGCAAAAGCGGCAGGCGTGACCGACAAGGGCCTCGGCGAACTTCTCAAGGCATCGCTTGATGACAAGGTTCTGCAGCGCGACCGCGCCCAAGGCGTGTTCAGCCAGACCTTCCTGACATTCTCGACCCGCATGGTGTCGGATTACCGCCTCAAGCAGGGCGCAGCCAACCTGAAGAAATATGCCGATACCTTTGCCAGGGCAGAATCCGAATATGGCGTGCCGGGCCCGGTGATTGCCGCCTTCTGGGGGCTGGAAACCGATTTCGGCGCGGTGCAGGGCGATTTTGACACGCTGAACGCGCTGCTCACCCTCTCCTTCGATTGCCGGCGTCCGGAGTTGTTCCGGCCGCAGCTGATCGCCCTGCTCAAGCTGTTCGACAAGGGCGTGGTCGATTCCAAGACCACCGGCGCATGGGCGGGCGAGATCGGCCAGATGCAGATGCTGCCGACAGACTATCTGGAGCGTGGCGTCGACGGCGACGGGGACGGCAAGGTCGACCTCAAGAACAGCGCGCCAGACGCCATCATGACGGCGGCCCGCGTCCTGCACGATCTCGGCTGGCGCAAGGGCGAGCCCTGGCTGGAGGAAGTCAAGCTGACCCGGGATCTGCCCTGGGAAAACGCATTGCGGACAAACCGCCTCCCCCATTCCAAATGGGCCGAATGGGGTGTGATGGGCATGAAGGGACCGCTCGGTCCCGACAACGGCGATGCATCCCTCCTGCTGCCGATGGGCCGCAAGGGACCGGCATTCCTGTCCTATGCCAATTTCGACGTTTTCGTCGAATGGAACAAGTCCATCATCTACGCGACAACCGCCGCCTATTTCGCCGCGCGCCTTGCCGGTGCCGGTCCGCTTGAGCCGACCACGCCGGAGACGGGCCTCACGCAGGAACAGATGAGGGAACTGCAGACCAAGCTCGCCGCCCGCGGCCACGATATGGGTCCGAAGATTGACGGCGTGTTCGGCATCCTGACCCGCGATGCCGTGCGAGACGAACAGATGCGCCTCGGCCTGCCTGCTGACGCCTGGCCCACCCCGGAATTGCTCAGCAAGCTCTGAGAGAGCTACTCCCCCCGGTGTTCGGTGGGAGCCATTGTTTCCAGCGAAGCAAAACCCTCCGGCCGCTCGCCCTCGTCGAACGGTGTTTCCACCTCGACGAATGTATCGGGGTAGAAACCGTTGAAACGGGTGCGCAGCGACAGGGAATAGGCGCCGATATTGCCGATTTCGATCCAGTCGCCGGTTGCGACCGTCTCCGGCAGCCAGAACGGCCGTGACAGGATGTCGACGGAATCGCAGGTTGCACCGCAGACGCGGAACGGCACGATGTCCCGGACATTGCCGCTGCGATGCTTGTGCGCGGGGTCGGGTATGAACCGCGCCGGCAGGGTGATCTTGCCGGTCCACGAATCCGACAGTGACGCCCAGATACCGTCATTGATGTAAAGCCGCCTGCCCTTGCGCAGGAGCACGCGCACGATCAGCGAGAAGGCGCGCGCCACGATCACCCGGCCCGGTTCCGCCACCAGCGGCAGATCGTCAAACCCCCATTCCTTGATGTCGCCGCGCAGGCGCGACATCAATTGCCCGAGCGACGGCATCTCCACATGCTTGCGCTTGGGATCATGGCCGTATTCGGCCGGGAAACCGCCGCCGACATCGAGCCCGGCCAGCGGCACGCCCGCACGGTTGCGCACCCAGTCGGCTGACCGCAGGGCGCGTTCATAGGTATCGGGATCTTCGATCTGGCTGCCGACATGGAAGCAGATGCCGACCTTGTAGCCGATCTTGTGCAGCCGCTGCAGAAGCTCGACCGCGTGGGCCGGAGTTGCACCGAATTTCTTGGACAGCTCGTAGGCCGCATGGCCCTTGGTCTGCAGCCGCACGTAAAGGGTGATGCTGCCCGGATCGATATCGAGCGCACGCACGATGCGGGTTATCTTGGCGATCTCGTCCTCGTGGTCGACGGCAAGGATGCGGATGCCGTAGGTTTCAAGCGCAAGACGGATATCCGACTGGGCCTTGATGGGATGCATGTAGAGCATGTGCGCATTCGGGGCGACCTTGCGTACCGCGGCGAACTCGCCCGGCGATGCCACATCGAATGTGTTGATGCCGTTGCGCGCCAGCGTTTCCAGGACCAGATTTTCGCCATTGGTCTTGACCGCATAGGCAGTCTCGCCGGGAAACATCTGCATGAACTGGTGCGCGTCTTCGACCAGCACATTCGGCCGAAAGCAATAGACGGGTTGATCGGGCCGCAGGGTAAGTGCTGCATCGCGGGCCGTAGCGAATCGTTGCATCTTGATCTTCTGCTCCATGCATAACTCTTAGCAAGAGCAGATGACGGACGAAAGTCGCTTTCTCCATGCAAGAAACGGGTGGCAATTTACCGGCGCGCGCCTAGAAATATCCGGTGCAGATCCGAATCGGGGGATTATCCGTGGCCGTAAACCAGACAACATCAGCCAATCCGCTTGCCATGACCGGTTTTGTCTGGCTGCAACTGCTGCTGCTGGGAGCCATATGGGGCGGTTCGTTCTTCTTCGCCAAAATCGCGGTGCACGTCATCCCGCCGCTGACGCTCGTCCTGTTTCGTGTCGCCATCGCCGCCGTTGCCCTGCACATCTATCTCCTGAGCCGCGGCATCCGGTTCTGGGACTATCGCCGGCACGCCCTCGGCTTTGCCGGACTGGGGCTCCTGAACAACGTCATTCCCTTCTCGCTGCTGTTCATCGGGCAGACGGCGCTCGGTGCCGGGCTGGAATCCATCCTCAATGCCACGACACCGATCTGGACGGTGATCATCGCCACATTCCTTACCGTCGATGAAAAGATCAGCGCCAACAAGATCGCCGGCATCCTTCTCGGCGTCTTCGGCACGGTGGTGATGATCGGGCCAGGCGTGCTCTCCGGGTTGGGCGGACCGCTGTGGGCGGAAATCGCCGTGCTCACCGCCACCCTCTCCTATGCCTTCGCCAGCATTCTCGCCAAACGGTTCAAGGGCATTCCGCCAACGGTGACGGCAACCGGCCAGATGACGGCCTCGACGCTGATCATGATCCCCGTCGTGCTTCTCTCCAGCGGCATGCCGGATTTTGCGGCACCCGATCAGGGCGTCTGGGCGGCCGTGTTCAGCCTCGGCCTGCTCTCAACCGCCTTCGCCTACATCCTGTTCTTCTCCATCGTCCGCGCCGGCGGCGCCACCAATGCCTCGCTGGTCACGCTGGTGGTTCCCGTCAGCGCGATCCTGCTTGGAACAGTTTTTCTCGGGGAGGAACTGGGTTTGAAGGATTTTGCCGGCATGGCGCTCATCGCCCTTGGCCTTCTGACCATTGACGGCAGGCTGCTCGCAGCGTTGCAAAAACCACGAAAAAGATAGAGTTTTCAACAAATCCTAACGGGTACGGCTTGGCATTTCCCGGTCTGGATTGCGGCGCAACTGTGTCATAAATCAGTGAGAAAACACGCGCGCCGCGTTTTGGTGCAATGCAAAAATAAACCAAATTCCCGGTCATTTTATCGTGAATTGACGATTTTTCATTCCTGTAAATGCGTTTCATTTCAGAAACTTACCATTGCAGAGCAAAAAATTTCTACAGATCATGTCACACCGCGGTAACATTTCCGCTTTTTCTGTGGCAATTTTCCGCTATGCTAAGACGGTTAACTGCAGGAGACAAACAATGGGACTTACGCGTTCGATGAACGTCCTCATGATCTGTGCAGCGTTCGCATTTATCGGTGCAATGGTCGTAGGACTCATACCCTGATTGAAAAAAAGAGCGCCGTGGAGATGGTCTCTGACCGTTAAAAGGTGAAATAAAATGAGATGGCCCGGTTATAGCAACCGGGCCATTTCCAATTCAGCGGCGAGTCGTATCAGGCAGCGCCAGCCAATGCCGGTTCGAGCGTACCGCTTGCCGGACGGATGCCGATCAGATGGCAGATTGCAAAGGCCAGGTCCGCCCGGTTCATCGTGTAGAAATGGAAATCCTGAATGCCACGCTCGACCAGATCGAGAACCTGCTCGGCAGCCACAGCCGATGAAACCAGCGCATGGGTCTGCGGATCGTTTTCCAGCCCCTCGAACCGCTCGGCCAGCCATGCTGGAATATGGGTCCCGGCCTTCGAGCAGAAATTGGTAACCTGCGTGAAATTATGGATCGGCAGGATGCCTGGCAAGATCGGAATATAGATACCGGCGCGGCGGACCTTTTCGACATAACGCTCGTAGAGATCGTTCTCGAAGAAGAACTGCGTGATCGCCCGCGTCGCGCCATTGTCGACCTTGCGCTTGAGCATGTCGATATCCGTGGCAAAGTCGGGGCTTTCCGGATGCTTTTCCGGATAGGCGGAAACGGAAATGTCGAAATCGGCAAAGGCCTTTAGCCCGGCGACGAGATCGGCGCCGTTTTCATAACCGCCGGGTGTCGGCTTGTAATGGGCACCGACGCCGCCAGCCGGATCGCCGCGCAGGGCAACGAAGCGCTTCACACCCATGGCCGCAAATTCGCGCACCACGGTATCGACCTCTTCCTTCGTCGCATCGACGCAGGTCAGGTGCGCGGCGGCGTTGACGTCCGTTTCGGTCAGGATGCGCTTGATCGTGCGGGCCGTGCGCTCGCGGGTGGAACCGCCGGCACCGTAGGTTACCGACACGAATTCGGGATTGAGCGGCGCAAGGCGCGTCACGGTTTCCCACAGGCGCTCTTCCATCACCTCGGTCTTCGGCGGGAAGAATTCAAAGGAAACCTTGATATTGGTTCCAAGGTCGGCACGGCGGGATTGGCGGAAAAAGCTCATCAGACACTCTCCGTTACGCGGGAGGTTAAAGCGGGATCAGCGATAAGCAGGCGTGGGTCGCGTGCCAACCACAGTTTGACGGTCAGTTTGTCTTTGTCTTTTGGTTCGAGTTCGATGCTGTTTTCCAGCGCCAGCCCGGCCTCGGTCAGCCAGTCGCGCATCTGGTTGTCGTTGAAGCCAAGCCGTATATGCGCATGGCTGTCCCGCAGGAATTCAAGATCGTGCGGGGCGAAATCGACAATCAGCATGCGCCCGCCCGCACGCAAGGCGCGTGCGGCCTCGCGGATGGCCTCGGCAGGATTGTCGAGGAAGTGCAGCACCTGATGAACGGTCACCAGATCGAAGGACTCCCGGTCAACCGGCAGCGAATAGACGTCGCCCTGGCGGACCTGCGCATTGGTGATGCCCGACCGGTCGAGATTGGAGCGGGCAATGGTCAGCATGTCGCGATTGATATCGATGCCGACGCCGCGCACGTAAAGCGGGGCAAACAGTTCGAGAAGACGACCGGTGCCGGTGCCCACGTCAAGCATCGCCTGGAACGGCGTGCGCCCGATAATCTTCGTCAGCGCGGCTTCCACCGCGCCATCCGGCACATGCAGCGAACGGATAGCGTCCCAGCTGGTGGCATTGGCACTGAAATAGGCGGCGGCCCGCTCGCGGCGCTGCAGCTTCACCGAGCCGAGCCGCTCGATATCGCGCTCCAGCAATGGATCGGACACATCAAGACGATCGAGCAGGATCCGGGCGATATCGCCAACCACAAGGGATTCAGCGAGGCGGAAATAGGCCCAGGAGCCCTCCTGATAACGGTTGATCAGATTGGCTTCGAACAGCAGCTTGAGATGGCGGGAGACGCGCGGCTGCGACTGCCCGAGGATGGAGGTCAGATCGGAAACCGTCAGATCCCCCCGGGACAACAGCGCCAGAATGCGCAGGCGGCTGGGTTCCGCCGCTGCCTTCAGCGTATCGACCATCAGGTCAAGATTGAGATCACGTTTGTCCATCAAGGTATCCTCAAAAGATATAAAGATATGTTTATGTGAGAAATACAGATTTGGCAAGTTTTGTTTTTCCGTTGACGGCAAATTTCGTCGCGTCTGAAATAGGCTGGTATATCGATCAGCGAATCGGCGGGAAGAGAGTGCAATGAGTTCAGGGACCAACCGCCAAAGGGCTATCGGCAAGGCGCTGACACTGCTTTTGCCTGCAGTGCCCTATTCGGATTCCGAGCCCATACGCGCCGCCGCCACGGCACCGCACATGAAAACCCTGCCGCCGCCCATTGCGGTGTGGCTGGCCACGGTCGCCCATGTCCGCCATCAGCACACGGATTACGATGCGCTGCGCGACGAGGGCTATGACAAGGACTCGGCCCGTTTCTTCGTGCTCGAGGCGATCAACCGGAAATTGACGGAATGGCGGGCGACGCGGCTGCTGGATCCGGACGAGGACGATCCGAGCTGACTTCGGCGCCGGCATTCCACCGATCTTCATAGATGAGCTGGTCCAGCGGCAGCCGTTCGCGCCAGCCGCGCTTTTGCAGCTCCGGCTGATCGTAGAGCTGGTCGACATAGCCGATGCAGAGATAGGCGATGATCTCGACATGATCGGGGATGGCCAGAATGCGGCGCATGTCCCGGTCGTGGTAGATGCTGACCCAGCCGACGCCGATGCCTTCCGCCCGCGCCGCCAGCCACAGGTTCTGCACGGCACAGACGGTGCTGTAGACGTCCATCTGCCGGTTATGGGTGCGCCCAAGAACGACATCGCCGCCGCGTGTCCGGTCGCAGGTGATGCACAGATTGACCGGTGCCTTCACGATGCCCTCAAGCTTCAGCGATGCGTAGAGCGCCTGGCGCTCGTCGGTGAACATGGCCTTTGCTTCGGCATTGGCGCGGGTAAAGGCCTGGTGCACCTCGGCCTTGCGTGCCGCATCGCGGATGAGAATGAAATTCCACGGCTGCATGAACCCCACCGACGGCGCGTGATGGGCGGCATCGAGCAGCCGCAGCAGCGCATCGTCGTCGACGGGCCTTGGCAGGAACTGGTCGCGTACATCGCGGCGGGTATGGATGGCTTTGTAGACCGCGGCGCGCTCGTCCGCGGAAAAATCGGCGGCGGCCACGGGACCGCAGGCAGAATCGTGCATCGTTTGCTCCCAACAATGCGAGGGCCAGATTGCCCTGACCCCTGACACCTCCCCGCTGTCCGTGCGGTTTCGGCTATCCGGTCCGGCCGGTCTTCTGACTGAGGTTCACCTGAACCGCGCGCCTTCCGGGTTTCCCCGTGGCAATCTGCGCGGCCCATCCCCTATACAGCGTTGGGCACGTGCCGGATTTGCACCGGCTTCCCGATTCTCCTGCATGCAGGCACCGGACCTGCATTCCATTCGCCACAGATCGGCGAAGGACGCAAGCGTCAGCCCGGATAAATCCATTGCTCCGGCAGGCGCGCATCGATTTTTTCGCCGGAACGGATGATTCCCGGCACTTCAACCCAGACGACGATGCCACGCAGCCGCTTCGACGCCTTGACGAAGTCAAGCGCCGTCGCGGTGTGATCGGCGGTCTGCGCCCGCTCGGCAATAGAGCGTCCGGCGACCTTGCACGGCGCGTTCTGCCCGTCGACCTTCAGCGTCACGCCGCCTTCGAAGAACAGCAGCGTGCGCGGCGGCAGCATGGAAAGTGAGGGAATGCCATCGACAACCATGTTGGCGCCGATCCATTCGGGTTTGACTTCCGCAAGGCCCATGGCGCTGGCAATGGTTTCGAGTTCGTCCGCCGCCAGAATGGAAATATGCCGCTCGTTGCGCATCTCCGTGCCGCGCGGATACCAGGGCTCGCGTCCGCCGGACCGGCGCGTCAGGCCGGCATGATAATCGCCGCGGATGCCTTCAAAGGTGAGATCGAGCGTGTCCGTGGCAGCGGTGACAAAACTGTCTTTCGGCGCCTGGAACAGGCCGCTCACCCGCCCGACAATCTTGCGGGCTGGAAGGATGTCCGTTCTGGTTGCGAAAAGATCTGTCATGACGGCACTCCGGTGAAATCAGCCGCATCTTAGGAAAATTGCTTGTTAAAACCAGCCAATATCACTGATGGAAACGTCAAAATTGGTGATGGGAGGGCGTTGCCGCCCTCCCGGTCGCATCAGCGTGTCAGAGGCTTGTAGCTCGGACGCTTGGGATTGACGCTGTCCGGTCCCAGACGGCGGATCTTGTCGTTCTCATAGTCCTGGAAGTTGCCTTCGAACCATTCGACGTGGCTGTCGCCTTCGAACGCGAGGATGTGCGTCGCCAGCCGGTCGAGGAACATGCGATCGTGGCTGATGATAACGGCGCAGCCGGCGTACTTTTCCAGCGCATCTTCAAGCGCCGCCAGTGTTTCGGTATCAAGATCGTTGGTCGGTTCGTCGAGCAGCAGGACATTGCCGCCGGATTGCAGCATCTTGGCAAGATGCACGCGGTTGCGCTGACCGCCGGAGAGATTGCCGACCTTCTGCTGCTGGTCACCGCCCTTGAAGTTGAACGCCGAGACATAGGCGCGCGAATTCATCTCGTTCTTGCCGATCTTGATGATTTCATTGCCGCCGGAAATTTCTTCCCATACGTTTTTCTCGGCAACGAGATGATCGCGGCTCTGGTCGACATAACCGAGATGAACCGTTTCACCAACGCGGATAGAGCCGGAATCCGGCTTTTCCTGCCCGGTAATCATCTTGAACAGCGTGGTCTTACCCGCACCGTTCGGACCGATGATGCCGACGATGCCGCCGGGCGGCAGCTTGAAGGTCAGGTTTTCGATGAGAACGCGGTCGCCGAAGGATTTGGTGAGGTTCTCGGCTTCGATAACCACCTGCCCCAGCCGTTCGCCTGCCGGGATGATGATCTGCGCATCGCCGGGACGCTGCTCGTTGGCGGCATCGACCAGCGCGTCATAGGCCTTGATACGGGCTTTCGACTTGGCCTGACGTGCCTTGGGGCTGGCGGAAATCCACTCGCGCTCGCGCTCCAGAGCCTTCTGGCGCGAGTCGTCCTCGCGGCCTTCCTGCTGCATGCGCTTGGACTTGGCACCGAGATAGGCCGAGTAATTGCCTTCATAGGGGATGCCGCGACCGCGGTCGAGCTCGAGAATCCAGCCGGTCACATTGTCGAGGAAGTAGCGATCGTGCGTGATCAGCAGGACGGAGCCGGCATATTCGCGCAGGTGCTTTTCCAGCCAGGCGGTGGTTTCGGCGTCAAGGTGGTTGGTCGGCTCATCGAGGAGCAGAAGATCGGGCTGCGAGAGGAGCAGGCGGCACAGTGCCACACGGCGGCGCTCACCGCCGGACAGCTTTTCCACGCCGGAATCACCGGGCGGGCAGCGCAGCGCTTCCATGGCCATTTCCACCTGGGATTCCAGATCCCAGAGGTTCTTGGCGTCGATGATGTCCTGCAGTTTGGCGCCTTCATCGGCGGTTTCATCGGAATAGTTCATCATCAGTTCGTTGTAGCGGTCGAGAACGGCCTTCTTGTCCGCGACGCCATCCATGACGTTACCCATCACGTCCTTGGTGGGATCGAGATAGGGTTCCTGCGCGAGGTAACCGACCGTAGCACCGTCGGCCAGCCAGGCTTCGCCGGTATATTCCTTGTCCATGCCGGCCATGATCTTGAGGATCGTCGACTTACCCGCACCGTTCGGTCCGAGAATACCGATCTTGGCATCGGGGTAGAAGGAAAGATGGATGTTTTCGAGAACCTTCTTGGTTCCGTATGCCTTGTTCAGGCCGGCCATATGGTAAATGAATTGGCGTGCCATAACGCGCGTCACTCCGATGTTCGGGATTTTTGGGACATGAATTTGCGCCGTATGTAGGCGAAAGGGGCGCGGGTGGCAATGCGCGCGCTGTTTATTTCGGGATTGCCGGGCGTTTTGCAGGATGCCTGCATTCCTGTCGAACCACGAACCACGCACAACGGAAATGAAAACCGTCCTCCAGAACGAGCGAAACCGGGTGCGGATATTTCCGTCACCCGGTTTCCCCTCTGGTGCCGCATTTGGGGAGCGTCCTCTTCTCCCCGGAACGGCCATGTAACTGGCAAGCGCCTGGATATCCCGGTCCGGACAATCATCCCCCGACGCCGCAAATCAGCGTTCTGTCAGCCGTGAAAGCCGGGGACAATCGAGAGAAGACACAGGATCCAATCTCTTTCGGAAAGAAGTTTTGCGGCAAGTTTTTGTCGTTTGCAAGAGGTTTTGCAAAATAAAATTGCAGCGCACGATGCGTGATTATTTATTGTGCAAAAACCTATGGAGATACCCGAATTTACGCAGAATTTATTGTGGATTGACTAATCACGCGCCACCCTTTCAATTGATCGCGGGAGGCATGAATGGGTTTTGCAGACATCGAAACGGTCCGGTCGCCGACGGGTGCGGCGCTTGCCATGCGCTTTTCACCCGCCGCAGGCAGCGGCACAGCCATTGTCCAGATCAGCCACGGCCTTGCCGAACACTGCCTGCGCTATGGCCGTTTTGCCGAGCATCTCAACAGGCACGGTTTTCATGTCTACACCCACGACCATCGCGGCCACGGCTATACCAAAGCCGATGGCGCGCCGCCCGGCCGTTTCGCCGAGCGGGACGGCATGCGCCTGGTGCTCGAAGACATGGACGCGGTCAACGCTGCAGCCCGCGCCCGCCATCCCGGTCTGCCGCTGCTTCTCTTCGGCCACTCCATGGGCGGTCTGATCGGCCTCAATTACGTGCTGGGCCATCAGCAAAAGGTCGATGCCGCCGCCATCTGGAACGCCAATTTCTCCGCCGGGCTCGCCGGACGGCTGGCGCAGGGCATCCTGCGGGCCGAACGCATGCTGCTTGGCTCCGATGTGCCGAGCATGCTTCTGCCGAAACTGACCTTTCAGACCTGGGCGCGCGGCATCAGGGATGCCCGCACCCCGTTTGACTGGCTGTCACGCGACCCTGACGAAGTGGACGCCTATATCGCCGATCCGCTGTGCGGCTGGGATGCCTCTGTCGGCATGTGGCGCGATGTCTTCGGCTTCACCTTTGCCGGAGCCGACAACAGCCGCCTTGCCAAGGTACGGCGCACCCTGCCCTTCAATCTCGCCGGCGGGGCGGAAGATCCAGCCACGGCCGGGGGCAGCGCCGTGACGCATCTGGGCAAGCGGATGCAACGGCTCGGCTTCAGCGATGTCACGACCAAAGTTTATGCCGACACCCGCCACGAAGGCTTGAACGAAATCAACCGCGACGTAATCATGCGTGACTTCACCGATTGGGCGGTTCGAGTCGTTCAGCAACAAGCCCTGAAACAAACACTGAATTTGGAGCCACTTTAACAACCATGACTGAAGCTCCCCTCAAAGGCGTGCGTGTCATCGAACTCGCCCGCGTCCTCGCCGGACCATGGGCCGGACAGATTCTGGCAGATCTTGGTGCCGATGTGATCAAGGTGGAGAATCCCGCCGGCGGCGACGAAACCCGTGGGTGGGGGCCGCCCTTCATCACCAGCAAGGAAGGCGAAAACCTCTCTGCCGCCTATTTTCATTCCTGCAACCGCGGCAAGCGCTCGATCACCGTCGATTTCACCTCGCCCGAAGGTCAGGAAACGGTGCGGGCACTCTGCCGCACGGCGGATGTCGTCCTGGAGAACTTCAAGGTCGGCGGCCTGAAGAAATATGGTCTCGACTATGAAACATTGAGTGCCGACAATCCGCGCCTCGTCTACTGCTCCATCACCGGTTTCGGCCAGACCGGCCCCTATGCCAGCCAGGCCGGCTATGACTTCATCATCCAGGGCATGTCCGGGCTGATGTCGGTCACCGGCGAGCCGGACCGCGAACCGCAGAAAGTCGGCCTTGCCGTCGCCGATGTGTTCACCGGGCTTTACTCGGTCATTGCCATTCAGGCGGCACTGGCCCATGCGGCAAAGACCGGCGAAGGCCAATGGGTGGATATGGCACTGTTCGATGTGCAGTCCGCCGTCATGGCCAATCAGGCGATGAATTATCTCGCCACCGGCAACAGCCCGAACCGCATGGGCAATGCGCATCCCAACATCTCACCCTACGAGGTCGTGCCCACTTCCGACGGCCATCTCATTCTTGCCGTCGGCAATGACGGGCAGTTCGCCCGTTTCTGCGCGATCATGGGGCTGGACGGGCTCAGCGCCGATCCGCGCTTTCTCACCAACCGGGCCCGGTTGGAAAACCGGACCGCACTGACCGCAATCATCCGGGCCGAAACGCAGAAGCGCACACGCGCCGACCTGCTCGAAGCCTGCGCGCAGAATGCCGTGCCTGCCGGGCCGATCAACCGCATCGGCGAAATGTTCGACGATCCGCAGATCGTCTCCCGGCAGTTGCGTCTCGACCTTGACGATGCCCATGGCAGCAGCATCCCCTCGGTGCGCACGCCGATCGTCATGTCGAAGACACCCCTGACCTACAACAGACCCTCGCCACGCCTCGGCGAGCACAGTGCAGACATTCTCCAGGAATTGAAGGACGCATCCGATGAAAACCGGCGGTGAATTGATCGTAGAAGCCCTGAAAGCCAATGGCGCGGAACAGCTGTTCTGCGTTCCCGGCGAAAGCTATCTTGCCGTGCTGGACGCGCTGGTGGATGCCGATGTGGGCGTGACCGTCTGCCGGGCCGAAGGCGGCGCGGCGATGATGGCCGAGGCCTGGGGCAAACTGACCGGCAAGCCCGGCATCTGCTTCGTCACCCGCGGCCCCGGCGCGACCAACGCCTCGCCCGGCATCCACATCGCCATGCAGGATTCGACCCCGCTGATCCTGTTCATCGGCCAGGTACAGCGCGATGCACGAGAACGCGAAGCCTTCCAGGAAGTGGAATACCGCCGCTTCTTTGCCGACACTGCCAAATGGGTAGCCGAAATCGACGATGCCCGCCGTATCCCGGAATTCGTCACCCGCGCCTTCTCCGTCGCCACCTCGGGCCGCCCCGGTCCCGTCGTGCTTGCCCTGCCGGAAGACATGCTGACCGACAAGGTCGAAGCGGTGGCCGCACAGGGCTGGCAGCCGGTCGAGACAGGCCCGTCGCCCGCCAGCATCGAGAAACTCGCCGACCTGCTGCAGGGCGCCAAAAAACCGTTCATGATCCTCGGCGGCTCGCGCTGGGACGAAGCAGCCGTGCGCTCCATCACCCGCTTTGCCGAGAAGTGGCACCTGCCGGTCGGCTGTTCCTTCCGCCGCCAGATGCTGTTCGATCACCTGCATCCGAATTATGCCGGCGATGTCGGCATCGGCATCAACCCGGCGCTTGCCACACGCGTCAAGGAGGCTGACGTGCTGCTGCTCGTCGGCGGGCGTTTCGGTGAAATGCCATCCTCGGGCTATACGCTGATGGACAGTCCCTACCCCAGGCAGACACTGATCCACGTGCATCCCGATGCCGATGAGCTCGGCCGCGTCTATCGCCCCGCCCTTGCCATCAACGCCGCACCGGATGCCTTCGCCGCGGCAGTGGACCATCTGGCGCCGCCATCGCACATCAACTGGCCCGGCGAGGCGGAGGTTGCGCACGCCGCCTATCTCACATGGTCGACCCCGCCGCAGACCGGACCCGGCAATGTCGCCATGGGTCCGATCATGACCTATCTGGAAAGCGTGCTGCCGGAAGATGCCATCATGACCAATGGTGCCGGCAATTACGCCACCTGGCTGCACCGTTTCCATCGCTTCCGCCGGTTCGGCACGCAGGCCGCGCCGACATCGGGCTCCATGGGTTACGGCCTTCCCGCCGCTGTCGCGGCGAAACAGCTTTATCCCGAGCGAACCGTGGTCTGCTTTGCCGGTGACGGCTGCTTCCTGATGAACGGCCAGGATTTTGCAACGGCGGTGAAATACGGGTTGCCGATCATCGTGCTCGTCATCAACAACAATATCTACGGCACCATCCGCATGCATCAGGAGCGGGAATATCCGGGCCGTGTGTCGGCCACGGACCTGACCAACCCTGATTTTGCCATGCTGGCCCGCGCCTATGGCGGACATGGAGAGACGGTCGAGAAGACGGCTGATTTCGAAGGTGCATGGCAACGCGCGGTGCAAAGCGGCAAACCGTCGATCATCGAAATCCGGCTCGACCCCGAAGCGATCACGCCGGCGAAAACCTTGACGGACATCCGCAATAAGCGTTGATCATTCCCTGTTGAATGATTTGAGGATGGAAAGGCGGCTCTTTCAGTGTTAAGGAGCGCGCCTGACCAGACAATATGAAAGCCTGCACATTGAGCAATCCGGCAATCACAATCGTAATTCCATGCCGAAACGAGGCCGCAAACCTGGCCTTCCTTCTCGATGAAGTGGATGCAGCCATGGAAGGCCGCAGCTACGAAGTGGTGGTGGTCGATGACGGTTCGACCGATGGAACGGGCGACGCCCTGGCCGAACGCATCCGCGCCGGCAAGCCGCTGCGCCATGTCCGGCATGATAAATCCGCCGGACAGAGCGCTGCGGTCCGTTCCGGTGTTTTCGCCGCGAGGGGCAAAGTCGTCGTGACGATGGATGGCGATGGCCAGAACGATCCGGCCTATCTGCCCAAGCTCGCCGATGCGCTGATCCAGGCGGGACCCGCCGTGGGCATTGCCGCCGGCCAGCGCCTGAAGCGCACCGACACCAAGCTGAAGCAGATATCGTCAAAACTCGCCAACAAGCTGCGCGGCGCCATCCTGAAGGACAACACGCGCGATTCCGGCTGCGGCTTGAAAGCGGTGCACACCCAGCTTTTCCGCGAACTGCCGTTCTTCGACGGCTGGCACCGCTACCTCCCCGCGCTGGTGATCCGCGAGGGTTATGGCGTCGTGCATGTGGATGTGGTGGACCGCGAACGCCGCCACGGCAAATCCAATTACGGTATTCTCGACCGCGGCCTGCGCGGTATTCTCGATCTTTACGGCGTGTGGTGGCTGAGAAAGCGCCGCAAGACCGTTCCAACCATCACGGAGATCAGCCATGGCTGACGCATTTAGCAATTGGCTGCACTCGGTCTTTGTCGCCCAGTTTGACGCTTGGATTCTTCTCGGCTTTTTCGCACAGGGCTGCTTCACCATGCGCTTCGTCGTACAGTGGATCGCTTCGGAAAAGGCCAAGCGCAGCGTTGTTCCGGTGACGTTCTGGTTCTTCTCGCTGTTCGGCGGTGTTCTGCTCTTCATCTACGCGATCGTGCGCAAGGACCCGGTGTTCATCGCCGGACAGGGTTTGGGCCTCGTCGTCTACATCCGCAATCTGTGGCTGATCGCCAATGAGAAAAAGGCAATGACGCAGGACAGCTGAGCCGAAGGCACCGCAAGGCACGATCATGACCCATTCTGACCCTGCTTCTGCGGGTACCGCAAAACTCCGCTTCAGCCACTATCTGCTGCTCATTTTCATCTGCCTTGTGTCGTTCGTGCCCGGAATAGCCGCGATTCCGCCGCTCGACCGGGATGAAGCGCGTTACATTCAGGCCACGCACCAGATGGCGGAAACCGGCGATTACGTCGACATCCGCTTTCAGGATGCCTCGCGCTACAAGAAACCCGTCGGCATCTACTGGCTCCAGAGCGCCGTGCTGAAGGTCACCGGCTATGACCAGACGGCACCGGTCTGGGTCTACCGGCTCGTCTCGGTCGGCGGCGCAACGCTGGCGGTTCTCGCCACGGCGGCGCTGGGTGCATTCCTGTTCGGCCAGAGCGCCGGGCTGCTGGCAGGCATGGCGCTTGCGGCCATTGTCATGCTCGGCTTCGAAGCGCGCGTGGCGAAAACCGATGCCACCCTGCTCGCCACCGTGGTATTCGCCCAGGGCGCGCTGGCGTGGATATGGATGGCCAGCCGCAACAACACCCCGGCAAAATGGGCGCCCGCCCTTGTCTTCTGGGTCGCAACGGCCATAGGCGTTTTGATCAAAGGGCCGATCACGCCCTTCGTCAGCGTGCTCACCGCCGCCGCGCTCTGTCTCTTCTACCGCGAATGGCAATGGCTGAAGCGGCTGAAACCCCTGAGCGGCATCGCCATTCTGCTGGTCATTGTCCTGCCCTGGCTCATCCTGATCACGCTGAAGAGCGGCGGCGCTTTCTTTAACGAATCCGTCGGCAATGACCTGTTGTCCAAGGTGGGCGACGGGCAGGAAAGCCATGGCGCACCGCCCGGCTATTTTGCCCTGATTTTCGTGCTGTTTCTCTGGCCCTTCGGCGTCATGGCCATACGCGGCGGCCTGCAGGCGCTCGGCCGTTTCCGCACCGATCCGCGTCTCGCCTTCCTGACCGCCTGGTACATTCCCTACTGGCTGGTGACGGAGATGATCCCGACCAAGCTGCCGCACTATATCCTGCCTGCCTATCCCGCGCTGCTGCTGATGATGGCCTGGGCGGTGGACAGCGGCATTGCCAGCCAGCCCTATCGCGGGCGTTGGCAGATCTGGCTTGAACGGCTGACGCTGCTGGGTCTGGCCATTGCCACGCTGGCGCTGATGGGCGCAGGCACCGTCCTGCCCTTTGTCATGGCCCACACGCTTCCCATTCCGGGGATCATTGCCTTCTTCACCGCAGCAATCGCCGGTGTTTTTGCCAGCGGGTTTGTGCTCAGGGACAACCTGAAGCGTGCTGTTCAAACAGCGGCGGCGTTTGGCATAGCTACATTGGCCTTGCTCACATGGGGCGTGGCTCCGGCCATCACGCCGATCTGGATGAGCCCGGCCCTCAACAATGCCTTCAATGCGGCAAAACCCTGCGCCAACAGCGTGCTGGCATCGGCGGGCTATGCCGAGCCGAGCCTGGTTTTTCTGGCGGGTACAAAGACCATCCTGACCAGTGGTGCGGGCGCGGCAAAGTATCTGCTCGACAATCCCGCCTGCGCGATTTCCGCCGTCGACGAGGGCAGCCGGGCGGAATTTCTGCAAAACCTGCCGCAGGGGGAAAAATCCGTCGTCGTGGCCGGCAGTGTTTCAGGCATCAACTACAGCAAGGGCCGCAAGACAACCATAACGCTGTACAGGGCTGCGCAGTAATCCAACGATTGCAAATGTTGTTTTAAACGCCCTGCCCCAGGCGCGGGCGGCCGATGGAGTGGTATTCCAGCCCCGTGCCGTCGATATCCTGCTCGCCATAGACGTTGCGCAGATCGAACAGGAGATTGCCCTTCATCAGGCTGGCGACCTTCTTCAGATCGAGCGCGCGGTAGGCGTTCCATTCGGTCAGGAGCACGGTGATCCCGGCGCCCTCGACGGCCTCATAGGCGGATTTGCACCAGACGACGCCCGGCAGCACCGGTTCGGCAGCCGAGCGCGCTTCCGGATCATGCGCGCGCACCGTCAGGCCGGCCTTCTGCAGGGCCGGGATGATATCGAGCGCCGGTGACTCGCGAATATCGTCGGTGTTCGGCTTGAAGGCGATGCCGAGCGCCGCAATGGTTTTTGCACCGCTCCTGGCAGCCGCCGCGATCACCCGTGCGGCCATGGAGTGCTTGCGCTGCTCGTTGACCACGACGACCTGCTCGATCAGCGTCTGCGGCGCATTCAGCTTGCGCCCGGTCGCCGCATAGGCGCGGGTATCCTTGGGAAAGCATGAGCCACCGAAACCGGGCCCTGCATGCAGGAACTTCGAGCCGATGCGGTTGTCCATGCCAATGGCGCGCGCCACGTCCTGCACGTTGCCACCGGTCTTTTCGCACAGGTCAGCCACCTCGTTGATGAACGTGACCTTCATCGCCAGAAAGGCATTGGCGGCATATTTGATGATTTCGGCATTTTCCAGCGTGGTCACGATCATCGGCGTTTCGCGCAGGTAAAGCGGCCGGTAGACGCGCTTCATGGCATTGGAACCGGGCTCGTCATGCACGCCGACCACAACGCGGTCGGGCCGCAGGAAATCCTCGACGGCCGAGCCCTCGCGCAGGAATTCCGGATTGGACACCATCGAGAACGGCACATCCGGCCGCGCCTTGGCAATATGCGCGCGCACATCGGCATTGGTGCCGACCACGACCGTCGACTTGATCACGATCACCGCGCCCGGCTTCATGGCGGCGGCGATCTCATCCGCAGCGGCATAGATATATTGCAGGTCGGCTTCCCCGTCGCCGCGCCGCGACGGCGTGCCGACGGCGATGAAAATCACATCCGCGTCAGCGACCGTCGATGCCAGCTCCGTCGTAAAGATCAGGCGCCCGTCACGGGCATTGCGGGTCAGGAGTTCATCCAGACCGGGTTCGTAGATCGTCACCTCCCCGGCCTGCAGGCGCTCGATAATGGCCGGGTTCTTGTCGACGCAGGTGACCTGAAAACCGAATTCGGCAAAGCACACACCAGAAACCAGACCGACATAGCCAGTCCCGATCATTGCAATCTTCATCGCACTATCCCATTCGTGACGTCAATTTCGCGCAGACATGTCGCATATTCGCGCGGCGCTGCCAATTGCGGGTTGTATCCCATTCAAAAAACGCCAGCCACGGGATCGCAGCCGGCGTTTTCGATGTGTCTTATCTAAAGCGTTTCAACGAGTGTTCAAGCCAGTTTCGGCGGGGTGCGCTCCGGTCCCCGGCGCTCGGCCGACGCGGCCCAGAGGTTGATGTTCGCATCGTTTGCGTAAGTGTCGATTTCGGCAAGCTCCGCATCGGTAAAATCGAGATTTTCCAGAGACTTGACGCAATCGATGACCTGCTGCGGCTTGCTCGCGCCGATGAGCGCGGTGGTGATCCGGCCACGCCGCAGCACCCAGGCAAGCGCCATCTGCGCCAGAGTCTGGCTGCGCTTTGCGGCAATCGCGTTCAATGCCCGGATATTGGCAAGGTTCTGTTCGCTGAGGAAGGCCGGATTGAGCGACTTGCCCTGGGCCGCGCGGCTTTCTTCCGGCACGCCCTTGAGATATTTATCGGTCAGCATGCCCTGCGACAGCGGCGAGAACACAATGGAGCCGATGCCGAGTTCTTCCAGCGTGTCGACAAGACCGTCATCCTCGATCCAGCGGTTGATCATGGAATAGCTCGGCTGATGAATGAGACACGGCGTGCCGAGTTCTTCCAATATGGCCGCCGCTTCGCGGGTGCGATGCGAGTTGTAGGAGGAGATGCCGACATATTGCGCGCGCCCGGAACGGACGATCTGGTCGAGCGCCATCATGGTCTCTTCCAGCGGCGTATCCGGATCGAAGCGGTGCGAATAGAAGATATCGACATAATCGAGACCGAGCCGCTTCAGGCTCTGGTCGCAGCTGGCGATCATGTATTTGCGGCTGCCCCACTCCCCGTAAGGGCCGGGCCACATGCCGTAACCCGCCTTGGAGGAAATGATCAGCTCATCACGATGGCCCTGGAAATCCGTGCGCAGGATTTCGCCGAATGCTTCTTCGGCGGAACCGGGCGGCGGGCCGTAATTGTTGGCAAGATCGAAATGGGTGATGCCGAGATCAAAGGCCTGGCGGCAGATGGCCTGCTTGGTCTGGTGCGGCGTGTCGTGACCGAAATTGTGCCACAACCCCAGGGAAATCGCCGGCAGCTTGAGGCCGCTCTTGCCGCAGCGATTGTACTTCATCGTGTCGTAGCGTTTGGAGTCCGCAGTCCATTTCATGATCGATCTCTTCCCTGTCGTCTTGCCTCGGCGCCGAGCCGAACGATTCCCGTTTCAGCGCGCCGGACTATGAACGAAAGTCATAGGGATGTCATGACGTGAAATAGGTAAGTCGCTTTGGCAAAATACGTATTCTACGTAAAATACGTATTTTGCACTCCACCCGCATCACGCCTTGATGATCTGGTCCTTGTCATCGAAACGGTAGGTTCGTCCGGCATCCGGCGTCGCATAGAGCACCTGATCGACCTCATACTGGTGCTCGCCGAAGAGGCGGACCGTCAGCGGACCGAAATCCGTCTGCAGATAGATGATCGTATCGGCACCCAGATGCTCCACGTGGATGACCGACCCCTTCCAGGTGCCTGATGTATTGTTGACCTGGATGTGCTCCGGGCGAATCCCGACGGTCTTTGCCGCGGGGTCGCCGAGCTTTGCGCCCTCAACAAGGTTCATCTGCGGCGAGCCGATGAAGCCCGCGACAAACAGCGTCTGCGGTGAATTATAGAGTTCCATCGGTGAGCCGACCTGCTCGATCCTGCCCTTGTTCATGACGACGATCTTGTCGGCAAGCGTCATGGCTTCCACCTGATCGTGCGTCACGTAGATCATCGTCGCCTTCAACTGCCGGTGCAGACGGGCAATCTCGAGCCGCGTGTTGACGCGCAGCGCCGCATCGAGGTTCGACAAGGGTTCGTCGAACAGGAAAAGCTGCGGCTCGCGCACGATTGCGCGGCCGATGGCCACGCGCTGGCGCTGGCCGCCGGACAGTTCGGCCGGGCGTCGCTCCAGATAATCATCGAGCGACAGCATGGCCGAGGCGATCCTGGTGCGCTCCTTGATTTCCTCGGCGGGCTTGCCGGCCTGCTTCAGGCCAAGGCCCATATTGTCGCGCACCGACAGGTGCGGATAAAGCGCGTAGTTCTGGAACACCATGGCGATGCCGCGTTTTGCCGGCGGCGTGTTGTTGACCTTTTTGCCGTCGATCAGGATCTCGCCCGAGGTCGCGTCCTCAAGACCGGCGATCACGCGCAGCAAGGTCGACTTGCCGCAGCCGGACGGCCCGACAAAAATCACGAACTCGCCATCCCGCACCTCGAGATCGATGCCTTTCAGCACGTCCACCTGGCCGAAAGACTTGCGAATATTTTCTATCTTCAAAGAACCCAATGTCTTGTTCCCGTCTTCAAACTTATAATTACAGGTCTACCGGCTTGCCGGTGCGCACGCTTTCATCAGCCGCAAGGCAGACACTGAGCGACCGCACGGCATCCTGCATGTGGCGGCCCAGGTCGAGATCCTCGCGGATGGCTTTGAGAACAAAGGCCTGCTCCAGGTCGCAAAGCTCCTGATGGCCGGGTTCGCCCGCCATGTTGAGCAGTTCGTCCGGCTTGGCAAAACGCCCGTCCGCACCTGTCCTGGCCGAATGCAGCCGGATGGTCGATGTCTTGGTGTGCGAGTCGATATCATCCGACTTGGCGTTCTGGTCCATGACGATGGACACGCAGCCATTGGGCGAGATCACGTCCTTCACGAAGAAAGCCGTTTCCGAAATCATCGGACCCCAGCCCGCCTCGTACCAGCCGACGGAATTGTCGTCGAAGAGAACCTGCAGATGACCGTAATTGTACATCTTCGCATCGATCTCGTCCGAAAGCCGCACGCCCATGCCGCGCACCTGAACCGGCGTGGCATCGGTGATCTGCAGCATCACATCGAGATAATGCACGCCGCAATCGACGATGGGCGATGTGGTCTGCATCAGCGCCTTGTGGGTTTCCCATGTCGGGCCGCTCGACTGCTGATTGAGGTTCATGCGGAAGACATAGGGGCCGCCAAGCTTGCGGGCTTCCTCGATCAGCCGCACCCATGACGGATGGTGGCGCAGGATGTAGCCGATCACCAGCTTGCGGTCATATTGCTTGGCCGCAGCGACCACACGCTGCGCATCGGCGACGGTGGTGGCCAGCGGCTTCTCGACAAAGACATCGGCACCCGCCGCCATGGCGGCAACGGCATAGTCCGCATGGCTGTCGGAGTAGGTGTTGATCGAAACCAGCTCCGGCTTGAGGTCGGCCAGCGCCTGTTCGAAAGAGGGGTGGATCGTGTAGCCCTGCAATTCCTTGGCCAGCGGCACGACGGAGCGGTTGACCAGCCCGACAATCTCGAAGCCGGGATTGTTGTGATAGGCGAGCGCGTGGCTCCGGCCCATATTGCCAAGCCCGGCAACCAGAACCCGCACGGGCTTTTGCGTATTGGCGGTCATTTGACTGCTCCCGATGTAATGCCGCGGATCAGTTGCCGCGAGAACAAGAAATAAAGGACGAGTACCGGCAGGATGGCGAGGGTCAGCGCCGCCAGAACGGCATTCCAGTTGGTGACGAACTGGCCGATGAACACCTGCGAGCCCAGCGTGACAGTTTTGGTGGCATCGCTTGGCGCCAGGATCAGCGGGAACCACAGATCGTTCCAGATCGGGATCATCGTGAACACGGCGACCGTCGCCATGGCAGGCTTGACCAGCGGCAGCACCAGCCGGAAAAAGATCGAATATTCCGTCAGACCGTCGATGCGGCCGGCATTCTTCAGGTCATCCGACACAGTGCGCATGAATTCGGTGAGAATGAACACAGCAAGCGGCAGGCCCTGCGCGGTGTAGACGAGGATCAGCGCGGTCAGGGTGTTGACGAGCCCCGTCGCAACCATGCCCTGCAGAATCGCAACCGTTCCAAGGCGGATCGGGATCATGATGCCGAGGGCGAGATAGAGCCCCATCAGCGAATTGCCGCGGAAGCGATATTCCGACAGGGCGAAGGCTGCCATGGCGCCGAACAGCAGCACGAAGAAGATCGACACGGAGGTGACGATCAGGCTGTTCTGGAAATACAGGGTGAAATCACCCTGTGTCAGCACCGAGTTGTAACCGACCAGACTGAAGCTGGATGCATTCGGCAGGCCAAGCGGGTTGCGGAAGATCGACGCCCGGTCCTTGAACGAGTTGATGATGATCAGGAACACCGGAAACAGCGCGATCAGCGTGTAGATGATCAGGGCGACGTGAACGAAGCCGGAGCGGAGGGGTGATGTACGGGCTTTTGCCATGACGGGACCTTCCTAGAACTGGTACCGGCGCATGCGCCGCTGGATGGCAAAGAGATAGATGCACACGCCCGTGAGGATGATCAGGAACATCACCGTGGCAATGGTCGCACCCATGGATTTGTCGCCGATCTGCAGCTGGAAGCCGAAGAAGGTGCGGTACAGCAGCGTTCCCAGGATATCGGTCGACCCGTCGGGGCCGGCAAGCGCGCCCTGCACCGTATAGACAAGGTCGAAGGCGTTGAAGTTGCCGACAAAGGTCAGGATGGAAATGATGCCGATGGAGGGCAGGATCAGCGGCAGCTTGATCTTCCAGAACTGGCTCCAGCCGGTAATGCCGTCGCATTCCGCCGCTTCGAGAACTTCTTCGGGAATGCTCAGCATCGATGCGTAGATCAGCATCGTCGGAATGCCGACATTCTGCCAGACCGAGATAAGCGATACGGTGATGAGCGCCGTGTCCGGCCGGCCCAGCCAGGGCGCGAACAGTGATTTCAGGCCGACGAGATCAAGCAGGTAGGGCGATACGCCCCAGATCGGCGACAGGATCAGCTTCCAGATGAAACCGACGATCACGAAGGACAACAGAGTCGGCAGGAACAGCGCCGTGCGGTAAAAGGCACCAAAGCGCAGCTTCGGCACCGACAACAGCGCAGCCAGGGCGACGCCGATCGGGTTCTGCACCAGCATATGGATCAGGAAGAACACGAAATTGTTGCGCAGCGCGTTCCAGAAACTCGCCGACCAGCGCGGTTCGCCGAACAGGGTCTGGAAATTGCCGAAACCGACAAACACGCTCTGCCCGTCAACCACGTTGAACAGCGACAGGCGCAGGGTTTCGATCAAGGGCAGGATCATGATCGCCGTATAGACGATCACCGCCGGCAGCAGGAACACAAGGATGTGCCAGCGCCGTGCGCGTTTGTCCTGACCGCTGTCAGACTGGGAATAGTCGGCCGTGCTCATTAACTCGCAAACCCCTGCTTATTGATTTGTTGGTCATGGAAAACCGGTCCACGACTGCCGTTCGTCAAACGAATACAGCGGCAATGATTGCCACTTCTGAGCAAGTTTTGTTTGGGCCCAAATATATCGGCCTTGGTTTCGCATAAACAAAATTTGCTCGGAATAAGCGAAAGGCCGGAGCGGCGCGAACCGCCCCGGCATTCGATTGCCTACTTCGCAGGCTTGTACCAGCTGTCGAGACCGTCCTGCAGCTTCTTGGCTGCAACTTCAGGCGTATCGGTGCCGTTGATCACATTGGCCGATTCAACCCAGGTTTCGTTTTCCAGGTTCGGCTTGCCGCGCGACAGGATCTGATAGGTCGAACGGATCGTCGGCTTGCACTTTTCGCGCCAGGACACGAATTCCTGCGCCAGCGGGTCCTTCATCTTGACCGGTGTCGACGACAGGCTGAAGAAGCCCGGCAGCGCATTGGCATAGATGTCGGCGAATTCTGGCGAAGCAACCCAGCTAAGGAACTTCTTGGCCGCTTCCGGATTCTTGCTCTTGGCATTCATCGCTGCGCCAAGATCGGCATGGTCGGAGATGTAGCAGGTGTCGCCGGCCTTCTGCACCGGCGGCAGGAACGCGCCCATCTTGAACTGGGCCTGCGTGTTGAACAGCGAGATTTCCCACGAACCGGCGGGATAGATCGCCGCACGGCCAAGCGTGAACAGGTTCTGGCTGTCCGGATAGGTCTGGGCTTCGAAACCGTCGCCGAGATAATCCTTCCACTTGGCAAGCGTCTTGTAAGGCGCAACCCAATCGGCATCGGTAAGCTTCTGCGTACCCTTGATCAGCGCGGTACGGCCTTCTTCACCCTTCCAGTAGTTCGGTCCGATGTTCTGGTAGCCCATGGTTGCGGCTTCCCAGAGGTCCTTTGTGCCCATGGCGAGCGGAATGTAGGTGCCGTCCTTCTTGATCTTGTCGAGAGCGGCGAAGAACTCGGCTTCGGTCGTTGGAACCGCAATGCCCAGCTTGTCGAAGGCATCCTTGTTGTAGATGAAGCCGTGAATGACCGATGCCATCGGCACGCAGAACGTGTCGGAACCGTCATCGGTGCTCCATGCCGCCTTGGCTACAGGCGTGAAGTTTTCCATGCCCGGAAGGCTCTTCAGGCTCGACAGGTTGCCGCGCTTGAACTGTTCCAGCGACTTGTCGAACGGACGGCAGGTGATGATGTCACCGGCGCTGCCGGCATCGAAGCGGGCGCCAAGAGCGGCATCATATTCGGTCGGCGGGGTCGGAGCGAACTTGACCTTGATCCCGGGATTCTTCGCTTCAAAGGCCGGAATGAGCTTTTCCTGCCAGATGGCAAGATCGTCCGTACGCCAGCTTTCGATTGTCAGCGTTGTATCGGCGGCATGAGCAAAGCCGGCCGAAGCCAGGATGCTCGTTGCCATGAGCAGTGATTTTAAAGTCGTGCTTCCCATTTTAGTCTCCTGTTGCACCCTTTGAGCAGTGCCGTTAACGAGAGCCGAAGCTCCCTTTCAGTGTCGAAAGCGACGGGCGTAGCCTCTGTTGATTGCTTTCGAGAATGTGTGATGCCTGTTTTGCGTCGGCTGCACCCGCTGCTAGCAGGATTGCGCGCTTTACCGAGCCATCGGTTGAAGCCAGATGCTGTTTCGCATCGGCGATGTCGCAGGCGGCGATGGCCGAAACGATGAGTGCGGCGCGTTCGCGCAGCTTTTCATTGTCGGCAACAAGATTGACCATGTAGCCGTCATGCACATGCCCCAGATGCACGGCCATCAGCGTGGAGAGAAGATTGAGCGCAATTTTCTGCGCGGTCCCTGCCCCCATGCGTGTCGAACCGGCGACGATTTCCGGCGGTGTTTCCAGCGTGATCGTCACGTCGGCATGCCTGAACAGCGGCACGGCCGGATTGTTGGCAATGGCGATGATCTTCAGCCCGCGCCGCGTGGCTTCATCAATGGCCGCCACCGCATAGGGCGTCGTGCCGCTGGCCGAAATGGCAATCAGGCAATCGCCCTGCCCAAGGCCGGCGCCAGCGATATCGCGGGCGGCCTGCTCGACATCATCTTCATACCCGCCGGCAAGGCGGACAAGACTTTCAACACCACCCGCCAGAAGGATCACCACACGGTCCGGCGCGATGCCATAGGTGCCGGGCAGTTCGAGTGCATCGGCAAGTGCCATCAGGCCGGAGCTGCCGGCGGCGGCGTAGGCAATACGCCCGCCCGCGGCCAAGGTTTCGGCGGCGAGCAGCGCCGCAGCGGCAATGGAATCCGTCGCCCGCGCCACCGAAGCCGCTGCCTCGATCTGCGCCTCGTGCAGCAAACGCAAAACATCGGCTGGCGATCGCTCGTCCAATCCGGATGCCTTGTCGTTGCGTTGCTCGGTACGGGTTACCACCACTCGCCTCTCCTCGTTGCGATAATTAATGCCAAAAAAATACCACTTGTCCAGAGGTTCTTAAAAAAATCATGCACTGTTTTTCATACAAGTTAAATTATTCAATAAAATCAGTGTGATGAATAAAAGTGGAAAAAACCTGGAATTAACGCTTGGCTATTGGTATTTTATTGGTATTCTATTTTCGGAGGGCAATGAGTGTGACATATCTCCTGGGAATTGATGGTGGTGGAACGGGCTGCAGGGCGGCCGTGGCCGATATGACAGGCCATGTTCTGGGCATCGGCAAAAGCGGTTCGGCCAACATCATGACCGACATGGAAAACGCGCGCCTGAATATTCTCGGCGCGACAAATGCAGCCTTTGCCGAAGCCGGGATCGATGCCGCAATGATTCCCGCGACCGCGGCGGTTCTTGGGCTCGCTGGCGCCATGGTCGGCGGCAATGGCGAGAAGCTGCGGACGACCCTGCCCTTTCAGCATTCCCTGGGGACATCCGCTGGCACGATCGCCCTGCAGGGTGCGCTCGGCGACAATGACGGAACCGTGGTCATCATCGGCACAGGCACCCTGTTCGTCACACGCGAAGGCGATGACATCCGGTTTGCCGGCGGCTGGGGCTTCAAGGTGGGGGATCTTGGCGGCGGCGCGCGAACCGGCCGCGATCTCCTGGAAGAGGCCCTGCTGGCCCATGACCGGTTTCACCCTTCGTCACCCCTGACAGAGGCCGTCCTCCAACGCTTTGAAAACAATCCCCACCGGATCGTCGAGTTTGCCCACGCGGCGCGCCCCAGCGATTTCGGTACGCTTACGCCGCTGGTTTTTGAATATGCTGCCCGCAACGATGCCGTGGCGCTGGCGATTGTGAACAGGGCGGCGGCACAGATCGAAGAGGGGCTCGATGCCATCATGCCACCCCAACAGGAACGCCTGTCATTGATCGGCGGACTGGGGCCATTGTTCGAACAGCGTCTTTCGCCCCCGTACCGGGCAAAGCTGCAAAAGCCGCTGCATGACGCGCTGACGGGCGCGGTGCAACTGGCGGTGAAAAACTTCGCGCCGGCGCGCAAGGAGGCCGTGCATGGCTGATGGATTGATCGATATCCTGCCGTCCCTGAACGACGGTTCCGCCAGCGGCGGCCCGCTCTACGTCAAGCTGCAGCGGCTGATCGAAACGGCTGTCCGCGACGGCATGCTGCAGCCGGGCGATGCCTTGCCGCCCGAACGGGAACTTGCCACCATCGCCGATATTTCGCGTGTCACCGTGCGCAAGGCGGTTCAGGGGCTGGTCAACACCGGCCTGCTCGTGCAGCGGCATGGCTCCGGCACCTTTGTCGCCCCCCGTTCGGAACGGGTCGAGCAATCGCTGTCACACCTGACCTCGTTCACCGAGGACATGGCGCGGCGCGGCATGATCGTGCGTTCCACGTGGCTCGATCGCGGCATCTATCCGCCCTCGCCGGAAGAAATGGTCACGCTCGGTCTTTCCTCCGGCGAGAAAGTTGCCCGCATCAGCCGCTTGCGCGTTGCCAATGACACGCCCATGGCGATTGAACGCGCCGCCCTGTCCATTCAGGTGCTGCCCAATCCGGAACTGGTCACGCTGTCGCTCTATGCGGTGCTGGCGGAGGGCGGCAATCGCCCGGCCCGCGCCATTCAGCGCATTTCGGCGGCAATCCTGAAGGAGGCCGATGCCAAATTGCTCGAGGTGCCCGCGGGTTCCGCCAGCCTCAACATCGAGCGCATATCCTATCTCGAATCGGGAAAAGTGATCGAATTTACCCGGTCGATCTATCGGGCGGATGCCTATGAATTTGTCGCGGAGCTGAAGCTCGGCGACTCCTCGGAAATTTCAGGAGCAGTACTTTGACCACCAACGGAACTCTCATGCGCGAAGAAATTCGCTCCATCCCGGATGTAACCGCGCGGTTTCTCGATGCTTCCCGCGATACGCTGGCCAATGCCGGAGCAAGACTGCGCGAGAAGAACCCGCCCTTCCTGGCCTCCATTGCCCGCGGTTCATCGGACCATGTGACAGCCTATCTGAAATACGCAACGGAACTGACCGCAGGCATTCCCGTCGCCTCGCTCGGACCGTCCGTCGCCTCGATCTATGGCATCACCCTGAAACTCGAGAGCGCCGCAACGCTCTCCATTTCCCAGTCCGGCAAGAGCCCCGACATTGTCAGCATGACCAAGGCGGCACGCGAAAGCGGCGCGCTGACCCTTGCCATCACCAATGAAATCAATTCCGATCTCGCCTATGCCAGCGATCTCGCCATCGATATCCTGGCGGGACAGGAACGCAGCGTCGCCGCCACCAAGACCTTTGTCAGCTCGGCGGTCGCCGGGCTCGCCATGATCGGCCACTGGACGCAGAACAAAGAACTGCTTGCCGCCATCGATGAACTGCCCAAGGCCCTTGCAGCCGCCATCCGCTGCGACTGGTCGCCGTTCGGCGCCGCCATGAAGGGCGAGAACTCGCTTTTCGTGCTTGGACGCGGACCATCCCTTGCCATTGCCAACGAAGTGGCGCTGAAATTCAAGGAAACCAGCGCCATGCACGCGGAATCCTACAGCGCCGCCGAAGTCATGCACGGACCCAAGGCCATCGTCGGCAAGGATTTCCCCGTATTGGTGCTTGCAGCGCGCGATGCGGCTGAGGATTCAATCGTGCAGGCTGCCGATCGCCTTGCCGAGCAGGAAGCCGCTGTCTTCCTGACATCGGCGAAGCCATCGAAAGCCACCGCATTGCCGTTCATCGCGACGTCGCACCCATTGACGGACCCGCTCACTCTGCTGGTATCATTCTATGCTTTCGTGGAAGATTTCGCCCGCAGCCGCGGATTGAATCCGGACGAGCCACCGCATTTGAGAAAAGTGACTGAAACAATATGAGCACTGTCTATGCACTGACCGGCGCCGACATTTTTGACGGCGAAACCTGGCATGCCGGTTCGGCAATTCTCGTCGATGCGGGCGCCATCACCGGTATCGTTGCCCAGGCGGACATCCCTGCGGATGTTCGCCGGGTCACGCTCAACGGCGGCAAGCTTGTCCCCGGTTTCATCGACGTGCAGGTGAATGGCGGCGGCGGCGTTCTCCTGAATGACGGCCCGAGTGTCGAGGCGATCAGGACCATCTGCCAGGCGCATTTCGCCTTCGGCACGACGGCCCTCCTGCCAACCCTGATCACCGACACCCCCGCCATCACCAATGCGGCGATTGCCGCCGGCAAGGCGGCGGCGCTGGAAAAAGTCACCGGATTTATCGGCCTGCATCTCGAAGGGCCGCACCTTTCCGTCTCGCACAAGGGCACGCACGATCCCGCGCTTATCCGCCCGATGGAGGACAGCGATCTTGTGGCGATCGTGGAAGCCGTGCAGGCACTGCCGGTACTGCTCACCACTGTCGCCCCGGAGACCGTTCCCGTCGACAAGATCAAGGCCATGGTCGATGCGGGCGTCATCGTCAGCATCGGCCATAGCGGCGCAACTTATGAAATGGCTGTCGCGGCCAAGGATGCCGGCGCGTCCATGGCAACCCATCTTTTCAATGCCATGAGCCAGCTCGGAAACCGCAGCCCCGGCGTTGTCGGCGCCATCCTTGAAACCGGCGAACTGTCGGCAGGGCTGATTGCCGACGGTTTCCACGTCAGCAAGGCCTCGATGGCGATTGCCCTGCGTGCCAAGCAGGGTCCGGCCAGGATTTTTCTCGTGACCGACGCCATGTCGACCATCGGCACGGATATCACCACCTTCACGCTGAACGGACGGACGATCCGGCGGCATGACGGCCGCCTGACGCTCGAAGACGGCACGCTGGCGGGAGCCGATCTCGACATGATTTCTGCAGTCCGCTTCGTCCATCGCGAGCTTGGACTTGACCTGGAGGAAGCCCTGCGGATGGCCTCGCTCTATCCCGCCGAGAGCATCCGGATCGATCATCGCTACGGGCGCATTGGCACCGGATATGTCGCCAATATCGTGCATCTCGATGATGCGCTTGACGTCGATCACGTCTGGATCGACGGCGATCTGCATTACGCCCGAAACCCGAGTTGACGGCCTTCTCCGATTGACGATACTTGCCCTCTTTGGACAATCGGAGATGTGAAATGGCTGGGGATGCGCTTGTCGTTATCGATGTGCAGAACGATTTTTGCCCGGGCGGCACACTGGCCGTGGATGGCGGAAGCGAAATCGTCCCGATCATCAACAAACTGATCATCCGGTTCGATCACGTCATCCTGACGCAGGACTGGCACCCGGCCGGCCATTCGAGCTTCGCTTTTTCCCATCCCGGCAAGGCGCCCTTCGACACGGTGAAAATGCCCTACGGCGACCAGACACTGTGGCCGGACCATTGCATTCAGGGCACGCCGGGCGCCGATTTCCATGCGGATCTGCAGTGGACCAAGGCCGAACTGATCATCCGCAAGGGCTTCCGTCCCCACATCGACAGCTACTCGGCGTTTTTCGAGAACGACCGCAAGACCCCGACCGGCCTTGCCGGCTACCTGCGCGAGCGCGGCATCACCAATGTGACCTTTGTCGGTCTGGCGACAGACTATTGCGTCGCCTACTCCGCGCTGGATGCGGTGGCGCACGGTTTTACCGCCGATGTGCTGCTCGATGCCTGCCGCGCCATCGACATGGGCGGGTCACTGGCCGCCATGGTCGCGAATATGCGCAAGGCCGGCGTTACCCTCATCTGACCGGCGCAAAAGTGAACAGCTGAGCATTTTTTCCACAGGCGTTAACCCAGACATTCGACCAAAGTCATAAAACTGTTGTTTCTCTGTCACATAATGAGGATAGTGCCCATAAGCGCATCCAATAAGCGTGTTCCTAACGACGCCTCATTATGGGAGACATACATGACATTTCGCGGCACTTCGCTCAGCCTTGCGCTCGGACTTATCCTCGCATCGTCCACCTCATCCTTTGCCGTCACCGAAATCAGCTGGTGGCACGCCATGACCGGTGCCAACAACGAGGTTGTTGAAACCCTGTCGAAGGAATTCAACGAAAGCCAGAGCGACTACAAGGTCGTTCCAGTGTTCAAGGGGACCTATCCGGAAACGTTGAACGCCGGCATTGCCGCGTTCCGTGCCAAGCAGGCCCCGCATATCATGCAGGTATTCGACGCCGGAACCGGTGTCATGATGGGCGCCGAGGGCGCGATCAAACCGGTGGCCGACATTCTCTCGATGGGCGGCGCAAAGTTCGACAAGAGCCTCTATCTGCCGGGCATCGTCGCCTATTATTCCAAGCCGGACGGCACGATGCTGTCCTTCCCCTACAACAGCTCCTCGCCGATCCTTTACTACAACAAGGATATCTTCAAGAAGGCCGGGCTGGATGAAAACAACCCGCCAAAAACCTGGCCGGAAGTCTGGGAAGCCGCCAAGAAGATCAAGACCAGCGGCGCTGCCAAGTGCGGCTACACCTCGACATGGCTGACATGGATCCACACAGAAAACTTTGCCGCCTGGAACAATGTTTCCTACGGCACCAATGAAAACGGCATTGCCGGAACCGATGTCGAGCTGAAGATCAACGCGCCGATCTATGTCAAACACTTCCAGGAACTGGCCGACCTCGCCAAGGACGGCACCTTCCGTTACGGCGGACGCACATCCGAAGCCAAGCCGCTGTTCCTGTCGGGCGAATGCGGCATCTTCACCGAATCCTCCGGCGGCCTGGGCGACGTGGTCAAGTCGGGCATGAACTACGGCACCGGCCAGCTTCCCTATGACCCCGATGCCAAGGGTGCGCCGCAGAACACGACACCGGGCGGCGCCAGCCTCTGGGTGTTCGCCGGCAAGTCCGACGCGGAATACAAGGGCGTTGCCGCCTTCTTCACCTTCCTGTCGCGTACCGACATCCAGGCCCGCCTGCACCAGGTATCCGGCTATCTGCCGGTGACCCTTGCCGCCTATGAGGACACCAAGAAGTCCGGTTTCTACGACAAGAACCCTGCCCGCGAAATTCCGATCAAGCAGATGATGGGCAAGGCGCCGACGGAAAACTCCAAGGGCGTCCGCCTGCCGAACCTGCCACAGGTGCGTGATATCGAGAACGAAGAGTTCGAGAACATGCTCTCCGGCAAGCAGACGGCCCAGCAGGCCCTCGACAATGCCGTCAAGCGCGGCAATGCAGCCATCAAACAGGCGAACGGCCAGTAAGAGCCGGTTCATGAACGCCCCGTCCGCATGTCTTGCGGACGGGGCTCTTTTCAAGAGGGGCAATCATGGCATCGTCAACGCGTGTCACTTTTCCGAACAAGATCCTGCCATATCTGCTGCTGGCGCCGCAGCTTGCCATCACGATTGTCTTTTTCTACTGGCCCGCGTCGCAGGCCATCCGCCAGTCGGTGCTGCGCGAGGATCCGTTCGGCCTGTCGACCCAGTTCGTCGGCCTCGGCAATTTCAAGCGCATCCTGAGTGACCCCAACTACCTGAACTCGCTGCAGGTCACGGTCATCTTCTCCATCGCCACGGCAGTCATTGCCATGGGCTTCGCGCTGCTGTTTGCCGTCATGGCGGACAAGGTCATTCGCGGCAAAGGTGTCTACCGCACCCTGATGATCTGGCCCTACGCCGTGGCTCCGGCCATTGCCGGCATGCTCTGGCTGTTCCTGTTCAACCCCTCGATGGGCACGTTCGCCTACATGATCCGCTCCGCCGGCTACAATTGGGACCCGCTGCTCAACAGCAACCAGGCCATGCTGCTGGTGGTTGCCGCCGCCGCATGGAAGCAGATCAGCTACAATTTCCTGTTCTTCGTTGCCGGGCTGCAGTCCATTCCCAAATCGCTGATCGAAGCCGCCGCCATCGATGGTGCGGGCGAGACCAAGCGCTTCTGGACGATCATTTTCCCGCTGCTTGCTCCGACGACGTTCTTCCTGCTGGTCGTCAACACCGTCTACGCCTTCTTCGACACGTTCGGCATCATTCATGCCGTCACCGGCGGCGGCCCCGGCAAGGCCACGGAGACATTGGTCTACAAGGTTTACAATGACGGCTTCGTCAACCTGATCCTTGGCGACTCCGCGGCACAATCGGTGATCCTCATGGTCATCGTCATCGGCTTGACGGCGATCCAGTTCCGTTATGTCGAGCGCAAAGTGCATTACGGCTGAGGAGCGCAGAGATGATCCAGAACAATCCCATCGGCCGTCTCGTCGCCCACGTCATCCTGATTGTCGGCATCCTGATCGTTGCCTTCCCGATCTACTACGCTTTCATCGCCTCGACCCAGTCGCTGCAGGATATCATGCGGCCGCCGCTGTCCCTGCTGCCCGGCGGGCATTTCTGGGAAAACTACACGACGGCACTTTTCGGCGGCATTGGCCGCATCGGCGGCGTGAGTGTCGGCCGCCTGCTCATCAACAGCACGATCATGGCGCTGGCGATTGCCGTCGGCAAAATCATCATTTCGATCCTGTCGGCCTATGCCATCGTCTTCTTCCGCTTTCCCGGCCGCATGGTCTTCTTCTGGCTGATCTTCATCACCCTGATGCTGCCGGTCGAAGTCCGCATCCTGCCGACCTACAAGGTCATGGTCGATCTCGGCCTCATCGATACCTATACGGGCCTGACTGTTCCCCTCATGGCATCGGCTACCGCAACCCTCCTGTTCCGGCAGTTCTTCATGACCATACCGGGCGAGCTGGTGGAAGCGGCACGCGTCGACGGTGCAGGCCCATGGCGCTTCTTCAAGGACATCCTGCTGCCCCTGTCCAAAACCAACATCGCAGCGCTGTTCGTCATCCTCTTTATCTACGGCTGGACCCAGTATCTCTGGCCACTGCTGATGACGAACCGCAACGACATGACGACCATCGTCATCGGTCTACGCAAAATGATTTCCTTCGCCGATGCCGACACCGAATGGCATCTGGTGATGGTGACCTGCATTCTGGCCATCCTCCCCCCGATCCTCGTCGTTGTGCTGATGCAACGCTGGTTCGTGCGCGGCCTGGTCGAAACGGAGAAATGATCCCATATGGCAAGTGTTGAACTCACCAATGTCCGCAAGGTCTATGCCGGCGGCGTCGAGGCGGTCAAAGGCGTCGACATCGACATCAAGGACGGCGCCTTGTGCGTGCTTGTCGGCCCGTCGGGCTGCGGAAAATCGACCCTCCTGCGCATGATCGCGGGGCTGGAATCCATCACCGACGGCACGGTCAAGATCGACGACAAGGTTGTCAACGATCTCGGCCCCGCCGAACGCGACATCGCCATGGTCTTCCAGAACTATGCGCTCTATCCGCATATGAAGGTCTATGACAACATGGCCTACGGCCTGCGCAACCGCGGCATGCCGAAGGACCAGATCGACAAGCGTGTGCGTGAAGCAGCGGCAACGCTGGAGCTGGCGCATCTGCTCGAACGGCGTCCGCGCGAATTGTCAGGCGGCCAGCGGCAGCGTGTCGCCATGGGCCGCGCCATTGTGCGCAACCCCAAAGTGTTCCTCTTCGACGAACCCCTCTCCAATCTCGACGCCAAGCTGCGTGGCCAGATGCGGGTGGAAATCAAGAACCTGCAGCGTCAGCTCGGCGTGACCAGCGTTTATGTCACCCACGACCAGCTGGAGGCCATGACGCTCGCCGATATTCTCGTGGTGATGAATGCCGGTGCGGTCGAACAGATCGGCGCGCCGCTGGATATCTACGAAAAGCCCGCCAGCACATTCGTCGCCAGCTTCATCGGCGCACCGCCGATGAACCTCATTCCGGTCACCGCCGGCGAATCCGGCCTGATCCTGAGGGACGGCACGCGGATCGGCGCCGAGGGGCTTGCCGTATCCGACAAGGATGCGGTGATCGGGTTCCGTCCGGAAGATCTGGAGGTTGCCACCGGCACGGAAAGCCACATTGGCGGCCTGCTGCTCGACCTCAAAGTGCTCGGTGTCGAGCCGGTCGGCGCGGAAAGCTATGTCTATGGTATCATCGGGGGTGAACGGGTAGTCGTGCGGGTTGCCGGCCGTTCCGTATCCCAGCCCGACGATCACCTGAGGGTGATCATCCCGGGGGAAAAGCTGCATCTTTTCGGCGGCAACGGCAAGCGCATCTGAAGACATTCAAAGCAAACCACTCCCCTCCACCCATCGGCGAAGGGGAGTGAAAGTGTCGATTACCAGGCGGGAACAGCCGCACCCTTGTACTTGTCGAGGATGAACTGCTTGACCGGATCGGAATGGTAGGATTCGATCAGCGTCTTGACCCAGGGCTTGTCCTTGTCGGCCTTGCGCACGGCGATCAGGTTGACGTAGGGCGCCTTTTCACCTTCTTTCAGAATCGGGTCCTTCATCGGATCAAGGCCAGCTTCAAGCGCGTAATTGGTGTTGATGGCAGCGGCATCCACATCGTCGATGGAACGCGGCAGCTGGGCAGCATCCAGTTCGACGAACTTGAAGTTCTTCTTGTTCTCGGTGATATCGGCGAGCGTCACCTTGAGACCCGAACCTTCCTTCAGCTTGATCACGCCCTTGTCGGCAAGGATCAGCAGTGCGCGGCCGCCATTGGTCGGATCGTTCGGAATGGCAATCGTCGCGCCATCGGCCAGTGCGTCGAAGCTCTTCACCTTCTTCGAATAGACGCCCATCGGGAAATTCACGGTGTTGGCGACATCGACGAGATCGAACTTGCGGTCGGCAATCTGGTTGTCGAGATAAGGCTTGTGCTGGAACGAGTTGGCATCAAGCTCGCCGTCGTTCAGCGCCTGGTTCGGCACGACATAGTCGGAAAATTCGAAGATTTCGATGTCGAGGCCTTTCGGCTTGGCGATTTCCTTGACCTTCTCCATGATCTGCGCGTGTTCGCCCGGCGTCACGCCGATCTTGATCGTTTCGGCCAGAGCGCCCGTCGCGCTGAGCATTGCCGCCACCGCAGCGGTGACGAGGATTTTCTTCAACATTGTACTCTCCTGTTTTAACGTAAACGTGTTTTCAGCGGGGACGGATGCGCTTGTCGAACCGCCGTGCCAGCCGGTCACCGGCGCTCTGCACAAGCTGAACCAGCACGATCAGCACCAGAACCACGATGGCCATCACATCCGGCATGAAGCGCTGATAGCCGTAGCGAATGCCGAGATCGCCGAGCCCGCCGCCGCCGACGGCACCGACCATGGCCGAATAACCGATCAGGCTGACGATGGTGAGCGTCAGGGCCGATGTGATGCCGGGACGCGCTTCGGCCAGCAGAACCTTGAACACGATCTGGGCGGGACTTGCACCCATCGCACGGGCAGCCTCGGTCAGCCCCGGATCGACCTCGCGGATTGCCGATTCAACCAGCCGCGCGATGAAGGGAATGGTTGCAATGGTCAGCGGTACGATCGCGGCGGTGGTTCCGATGGAGGTCCCGGCGATCAAGCGGGTGAAGGGGATGATGGCGACAACCAGAATGATGAAGGGCGTCGAGCGGGCCGCATTGACGACAAGCCCGAGCACCTTGTTGACCGAAGGCGCAGCAAAAAGCTCGCCGCGGCCGCTGGTCGCCAGAAAAACACCGAGCGGAATGCCGAACAAGGAGCCGATCAGGCCCGCCACGGCGACCATGTACAGCGTCTGGCCGGTGGACTTCACCAACAGTGCAAAAATATCAGCGGACATAGCCGACAACCTCCGATGACAGGCCGTGATCGGCAAGAAAGCTTCGGGCTTGGACTATCTTTGCCTCATCGGCGAGCAGGGAAACAACCAGCATGCCGAAGGGGCGCCCGGCAATCTCGTCGACCGCACCGGCCATGATATTGACCTCGATACCGAGATCGCTGCCGAGCCGCGCCAGCATGGGCTCCGTCGCATTCTCGCCCTTGAAGATGATGCGCAGGATCGTCCGCAAGCCCGGCTCCGGCTTCTCGACCATCTGCCGCGTCAAAAACTCCGGCAGGTGCAGCCCTGCCAATCCACCCAGCAGCGACCGGGTTGTCGCATGGGTATGACCGGTGAACACATCGAAAGTCGGGCCCTGTTCGACGATGCGACCGCCATCGATAACTGCCACATGATCGGCAATGGTCTTGATCACTTCCATCTCGTGGGTGATCAGCAGAACCGTGAGGCCAAGCTCCTTGTTGATGGTCTTGAGCAGGGCAAGAATCGACCGGGTTGTTTCAGGATCAAGTGCCGATGTCGCTTCGTCCGAGAGGAGCAGTTTGGGTTCCGTTGCCAGAGCCCGCGCGATGCCGATGCGTTGTTTCTGCCCGCCGGACAGTTCGGAGGGATAGCGATTGCGCTTGTCCGACAGCCCCACCAGATCGAGCAGCGGTGTCACCCGCTTTTCGATGGCCTGTCTGTCGACACCGGCGATTTCGAGCGGCAGGGCGATATTGTCGAAAGCCGTGCGCGACGAGAGCAGATTGAAATGCTGGAAGATCATGCCGATGGAGCGGCGCACGTCGCGCAGCCGCTTTTCATCAAGCTCGGCAATATTTACCCCGTCGACAACGACGCGGCCACTCGTCGGCTTTTCCAGCCCGTTGACCAGGCGGATCAGGGTGGACTTGCCCGCGCCGGAACGGCCGATAATGCCGGTGACGGAACCGCGCGGGACAATCAGATCAACACCGTCAAGCGCGGCCACTTCCGCACTGGTCCGCCCTGCCGCAAAGCGTTTGGAAACGCCTTCAAACGCCACCATCGGATCAGCCGCCGCGGTCAATCCATCCCCCGCAGCCGTTCCCGCCGCTTCTCCCGTCTTCCGTGTCACAACCGTCATCATCATTTGCGCTGCCTGTGCAGCCGCCCTGTTGTCTGTTTGCGACCGTCTATACCGATCCGGTCGACTTTTCGATAGGGCTTACGGGCAAGCATGAACATTTTCGATACTGGAAATCGTGGGTTCATCGGCCGGCGACCGGAACTATGCGTCAAGATCGCGCCAAACGCGTTCGACTATAGTTGTAAATTGCTATTCAAAACAACCGCTTACCTCAAATGATTCAACTCTGCATTTCTAGCGGCGCTCTGTGAAAACGGGCAATGGATTGAACAGGTGTTTTACACCCAATCCATTTGAGGGCGAAGCAGACACACCGAGCCAGCCGGTGCATCGGGAAGACGGGCCTCCCGACCATAGCAATGGCCTTGCTCTCAAAACTGGAGGTGATCTATGCGGAAATTGCCGTTTAGTGTCACGCTAGAGGTGAAAAGAACCCGGACCGGCTGGCAGCTGGTGATCCGGGTTCGATTTACACTCTAGAAGCGAGGGGTGGGTGAAAGCCCATCCCTCACTCCAGAAGATTACAATATCCTGTCCGTAATTCCAACCAACCCTGGGTTTCAAGCGGCGAGTGCAAGTTTCGATGCATTCAGGCCGCGCTCCAGATCGTTGAGAATATCATCGATATGTTCGATGCCGACCGAGAGCCGGATATACCCTTCGGAAACGCCGCTCGCCCGCTGTTCTTCCGGCGAGAGCTGGGAATGCGTGGTCGTTGCCGGATGGATGGCGAGGCTGCGGACATCGCCGATGTTGGCCACGTGATAGAAGAGTTCGAGCGCTTCGATAAATTTGCGCCCTGCCTGCAGGCCACCCTTGAGCTCGAAACCGACCAGACCACCAAAACTGCCAGAGAGATATTTCTCTGCCCGCTCGCGATCGAGACCGCTCTGCTGCGATGGATGGATGACCTTGGCGATCTCCGGCCGCTTGGCCAGGAACTCGGCAACCTTCTGCGCATTCTCGACGTGGCGCTCGAGACGCAGCGACAGCGTCTCGATGCCTTGGATGGTCTGGAACGCATTGAAGGGGGATAGCGCCGCGCCAAGGTCGCGCAAAAGCGTGACGCGCGCCTTGATGATATAGGCGACGGGTCCGATGGGTTTGACCGCCTCCGTCCAGACCGCGCCGTGATAGCTTGGATCGGGTGTGTTCAGCGCTGGCTGCCGTTCCGGGAATTTCTCCCAGTCAAACTGGCCGCCATCGACAATGATGCCGCCGATGGAGGTACCGTGCCCGCCAAGATATTTGGTGGTCGAGTAGACGACAATGGCGGCCCCATGCTGCAGGGGCCGCGCGATCAGCGGCGCCGCCGTATTGTCGACGATCAGCGGAATGCCATATTCGCGCCCGATGGCGGCGACTTCGGCAATCGGAAATACGGTGAGTTTCGGATTGGGCAGTGTTTCCGCGTAATAGGCACGGGTTCGCTCATCCGTAGCCCGGCGAAACGCTTCGGGGTCGCGGGGATCGACAAAGCGCACCTCGATGCCTTGATCCTTCAGCGTATTGGCAAAGAGGTTCCATGTGCCGCCGTAGAGATCGGTGGAACTGACGATATTGTCACCGGCCCGCGCAAGGTTCTGCACGGCCAGGGCTGACGCCGCCTGCCCCGAAGAAACCGCGAGCGCGGCAATACCGCCGTCAAGTGCGGCAACGCGCTTCTCCAGGACATCGGTGGTCGGGTTGCCGATGCGCGTATAGATGTTGCCGAGTTCCTTCAACGCGAAGAGATTGGCCGCGTGCTCCGTGTCACGGAACTGGTACGAGGTCGTCTGGTAGATCGGCACGGCCACGGCGCCGGTTGCGGGATCCGCCCGCCAGCCGGCATGCAGGGCGATGGTCTCGGGGTGCAAATGGACTGCCATGGTTTTCGTCCTCGTGTTGGTGCGGAATGATCACCCGAAACACTAGGAGAAGTTGCAATGGGGGAATACGCAGGCCGTTGCTTATTTCAGCGCGTTCGGGAAATCCCATACTAAAAGCGGGGCGCAATGCCCCACTTTATGCCAATCGCGCATCCGTGAAACCGGGTATGGAGAATTCCATTCCCGGCTCCATGCTGTTTACCCGTAGGGCTCAAGCAGCCCGATAACGTTCCAGCCAATGGGCGTAGGGCGAAGGCAGAACCCAGGCCGCCTTCTCGACGCCCAGTTCCTTGGCGGCGCGGAACGGCCAGTGCGGATCAGTCAGCAGCGGACGTGCCAGCATGACAAGATCGACCTTTTCATCACGGATAAGACCGTCGGCTTCCTGCGGCGTGCTGATGTACCAGGATGTCGAGGCTGGCAGGCCGGTTTCGCGGCGGACACGCTCCGCAACGGACCCAAGGAATGCCGGGCCCCACGGAATATTGGTCTTGCCCAGCGAGAAGCCCATGCTGACATCGATGAAGTCGAGCCCATTGGCCTTCAGCTGTTTGACAAGTTCGATGGCTTCGCTGAGGGTTTTTTCGTCCTGACCGTCATACTCGATGACACCGAGACGCGCTGTCAGCGGCAGGTTGTCCGGCCAGACGGCCCGCACGGCCTGAACTGTTTCGATGAGGAAGCGGCTGCGGTTCTCAAAACTGCCGCCATAGTCGTCGGTCCGCGTGTTGGAATGCTCGGACAGAAAACTCTGCGCGAGATAACCGTGGGCAAAATGCAGTTCGAGCCATTCGAAGCCGACGGAAAGTGCCCGCTTGGCGCTGTCGACGAATGCCTGCTTCACCCGCTCGATATCGGCCTTGGTCATTGCGCGCGGAACCTTCGACAGCCCGCCGCCATAGGCAATGGCCGAAGGGGCAATCGTTTCCCAGCCGCGCGGATCATCGTCCGCAATATGGTCATCGCCTTCCCACGGCCGGTTCGCGCTGGCCTTGCGCCCAGCATGGCCAATCTGGATGCCGGGAACGGCGCCCGCATCCTTGATGGTCTGAACCGCCGGTGCGAATGCCTTCGCCTGTTCATCATTCCACAACCCAGCGCAACCCGGCGTGATCCGGCCTTCCGGCGACACGGCGGTTGCCTCGACAATCACCAGTCCGGAACCGCCACGCGCCAATCCGCCGAGATGAACGTGATGCCAGTCATTGATCACGCCGTCATTTGCCGAATACTGGCACATGGGGGAAACGGCGATTCGGTTGCGCAATGTCACATCCTTCAAGGTGAAGGGGTCGAAAAGAAAGGCCATATGTTTACTCCAAGTGGGGTGCTGCAGACATCCGGGTCCGCTGATATTTCCATAGTTCGATATTATTCGAACAATAGCAATACACAAAATTTTGTGCTAGGATATGTGCATGAGAGAATATCGCCATCCCCAGATCACCGAAGTGCAGCTCGAATCCGTGCTTTATGCGCTGAGCGACCCCATCCGCCTGTCGATTGTCCGCCAGTTGGCCCGCGAAGGTGAGGCAACCTGCGCCGCGCTTGAGAACGGACGCCCGAAATCCAGCGTGTCACATCATTTCCGCGTGCTGCGGGAAGCCGGGATCATCAAGACCCGCAACGACGGCACCTCCCGGATCAACGAATTGCGCGACAATGAACTGGCCGAGATTTTTCCGGGCCTGCTGCCGGCAATCCTCGCAGTCCGGGGCTAGGGTCCGGACCCTAGAACAACGCGGCAAGGCGGACCTCTTATTGATCCGCCACGCAGCCGGTGAAAGCGCCCACCTTATACATGGACGCGACTTTGATTTTTACATGAATTTAATAATACAAGACATCGATATTCTATTTTATATTTGAATATTCATATTCAATTCGCATTGCCAGCGGAGAAATTATAAAAATTCTTACAAATAACCTCGTATTACTCAGGCATAAACCATACAATCATAAAGACATTGGTAACTATTATAAAAAATGGTAAGCAAATTAACCAATGCCGAACGTAATAAAAATAGCATAGGGAAATATGAACTCGCCTTTCTGAGGTCCGTGAGTGCAACTGACGAATTTCCATACGCCTGACGCTATCCGTTCCATGTTCGGCATGCGGGGAACGATAAATCCTGCCGTCAAGCGGCGGGTCTACGCTGAACAGATGGATGTGGCGCTGCGACTGGCGCCCTTTACCGTCATCGTGGCCATGAGCGTCGTGTTCGTGGTGGCGTTTGTCCCCTGGGATCAGGGACATAGCCTGTATCTGGGCAGTCTGGCCACCATCGTCACCGTCATGACCGCCGCGTCGCTGTTTGCCTGCTGGCAATGGTACAAGGTGCCAAAGGTCAAGGAGCTTGGCTTCGCCGGCATCAAATACCTGATCATCATATCCGCATGTTACGGCCTGTGCCTGGCCAGCATTCCGCTCATGCTTTTTCTGGAAGCCGACGCCTACCACAGGCTGCTGATCGCCTGCACGGCGGCCGGTCTCATGGCGACCGGCATCGGCGTGGCCGTGGTTCCGCTGGCAGCCATTGCCTTTTCAGGCGCGATCATCACCGGCTCGTTCTTTGCCCTCGCCTCAACCGGCGAGGATTTCTTTCTTTTCATTGCGATCTTGCTGGCCATCTATGCGCTGTTCATCCTGTTCACCATCGTGCACATGAGCAACCTGATCGTCATGCGCACGCTCGACCAGATCAAGGTCGAGCAGCAGAAGGAGGTTATCAGCCTGCTTCTCTATGATTTCGAAGAGAATGCCAGCGACTGGATCTGGGAAACCGATGCCGACCTGAAGCTCCAGCACACTTCGCCGCGCCTGGCACAGATCGCCGAGAAAACCACCAAGCAATTGCAGGGAATGCCCTTTGCGCAACTGTTCAAGGTCGACCAGTCACACGCTGAAGAGGCGGTGAAAGTGGGGTCGATCTGGCAGGCCATTGAAAACCGCACGACCTTCCGCAACCATATATTGCCGATCAAGATAAAGGGCGAAACCCGCTGGTGGTCACTGACCGGCAAGGCCATCTTTGACAATGCCGGGCAGTTCTGCGGTTATCGCGGGGTTGGTTCCGACGTGACGGCGGCAAAGCAGTCGGAAGACAAGCTGTCCTATCTCGCCCGCTATGACGTGCTCACCGATCTGCCGAACAGAACCCTGTTCACCGATCAACTCGCCGAAGCAACCAAGGAACTGGAAACCGGCCTTGCCGGCTTTGCCGTGTTCTGCATCGACCTCGACGAATTCAAGACCGTCAATGACAGCTTCGGCCACGGCATCGGCGACCAGTTGCTGAAGCAGGTCGCGGAGCGTTTGCGCGGCACATCCCCTGCCCGCTACATCGTGGCGCGTCTCTCCGGCGACGAATTTGCGATCCTGGCCCCTGGCGCCGGCCAGCCCGAAGCGACGGCACTGGCGGAAGATCTCGTGCAGCGCATCTCACAGCCATTCTGGATCGATGGCATCCAGATCAACATCCATATCAGCATCGGCATCGCGCTTGCCCCCATGGACAGCGTCAGCGACATCATGCGCTGCGCCGACCTTGCGCTGTACCGCACCAAGAACGAGGGCCGGAACAGCTATCGCTTCTACGAAGTCGAAATGGATGCGCGGATCGAGGCCAAGCGCGCCCTGGCGATGGATTTGCGCGGCGCTCTGGCGCGGGAGGAGTTCATCCTGCATTTCCAGCCGATCGTGTCGGCCATCACGCTCAAGACCGTCGGGTTTGAAACCCTGCTGCGCTGGAAGCATCCCGTGCACGGGTATATTTCTCCGGCCATCTTCATTCCGATTGCGGAAGAGACCGGCAATATCATCCCCCTCGGCGAATGGATCATCCAGGAGGCTTGCAAGACGGCGGTGTCCTGGCCCGACGACATCCATGTGGCGATCAATATTTCCGCGATCCAGTTCCGCCATTCGGATCTCGCCTCCATCGTTCGCGATGCGCTGACAACCAACAAGCTGAAGCCCAACCGCCTGGAACTCGAAATCACCGAATCGGTGTTCCTTGAAGCCAATGTCGCGGCGATTTCGCTGCTGCGGCAGTTCCGGGCAATGGGTGTAAGCATTGCGCTTGACGATTTCGGCACCGGCTATTCCAGCCTCAGCTATCTGCGCAAGATGCCATTCGACAAGATCAAGATCGATCAGTCCTTTGTGCGCGACCTCCCGCACAACAGGGGAAGCCTTGCCATTATCCGTGCGGTGATGGGCCTTGGCGCGAGCATGGGCATGAAGATCACCGCGGAAGGCGTTGAAACCCGTGAACAGCTGGCCTGCCTGCAAAACGAAGGCTGTGATCAGGTGCAGGGCTTCCTGTTCAGCCCGGCGGAACCGTTTGACAAGACAGCCGACCTCATGTCCTTCGACCGCGACCGCTACGAAGTCGCCAGCTGAAGCGCGTTCTCAAACCCGATGAAGAGAGGAAGTAGCCCGGCGGCTCACGCCTGCCGCTTCGTCTTGTCCTGAACAGTTGGACGATAGCTGGGTGACAGCCGCGAATCCTTTGGCCAGTAGGCCAGGAAGCCCTTGATGACTTCGCCGGGAATATCGAGCGGATTGTACTGATCCCTGTCCACGAACATCAGGGACTGTTCGCCATGGCCGAGCAGGCCTTGCGCTGCACTGTGGATTTCGTGCTGCAGCGTGACGAATTTGCGGTTGTGCCGGGCGATCTTGATACGAACGCTGATCTGCTCGAATTCCTTCGATTCCCGCCGGTAATCATGGGTGAAGGAACGTGTGAGGATGTAGAACCGCGTCGTCGCCAGATCGAAATCCGGCATGCAGACATTGAAGAACAATTCGCGCGCCTTGCCGACCCAGCGCACATAATTGGCGAAGTAGACGTTCCCGACCGAATTGGTGTCGTCATAGGTCGGGGTGAGATGCATGACGAACCACTCGCCATCGAAACCATGCGATTGCGATATTTCCTCGCCGCCCGACGTGTTTGTCAGCGGGGCAGTGCTCATCATCCGAATGGGCTGGTCGACGATTTCAACCGGGATCGCCTTCGAGCGGGGCCCCACCAGTTCGATGATGACCGGCAAAGCGCCGATCAAGCCGATGAATGGCGACAGGAACAGGAAGCCGGGTACAGGCTGGATGTAGCCGAGAATGAAGATCAGCGACGATCCGCAGCCGATCAGGAAGCTCAGCACCGGATCGAATTTCGGTTTCGCGCCCAATGCCTCGCAAACCAGATTGGCGGACGCGCTGACGAAGAGCGTGGCGAAAGGCATCATGAAATACATGAGCGAAAAGTTTGCCGGTACGGCGGCATAGGCAACCCAGGTCGCGCCGATCAGCAGCCACAGCGGCGACGAGGCAATGCCATCGGGAATAAGCGCCAGCAGCGGACTGTTGCTGCGCATGTTCTTGCCGCGCAGATACCAGTTCGTCGCGCAATAAAAACTGTCGACCGTCGATGTGAGCGCCGCAATCGTCCAGATCGCAAAGGCAATCGCCAGATAGGGCGCACCATTTTCCGCGGCCAGGACAACCGCTGCGGAAACCGACCCTTGCGCGCTCGGCAGGCCGTCAATGGAAATGATGCTGCCGATGGGACCGACCGTCGACGCGATGGAAGCATTGAGCAGGAGAAAACCAAAGAACAGCAGGGCACCGGCGCCATAGGCGATCCCGACCGACCCGCCCTCGCGCTTGATATAGACCGCCCGCTGCCAATGCTGGATATCGAGCCACGGGCCGAGCAGGAAGCCGATCACCGTCGGCATGACAAGGCCGTAAAAGCGTGCATCGAACTGCTGGAGCGGGACACCGGGATAATCCGACGTCTGCCGCAGACCGGAAAGCAGCACGAGCCCTGCGGCAACGCCGATCACCGTATAGAGAATATGCAGCTTCTTGATCTGCTCCAGTGAAAGCGCATGGCCGATGGCGCAGGAAGCCAGAAGCAGGAAAGCAACGCCTATTGTTGCGCCCTCGCCCACAATCGGCTGCCACAAATAGGCAACGAAACCGAAAACCGTCACCACGAGCGCCGCCATCTGGAACAGCAGAAAGACGCCGACATAGCGGTTTTCGATGTCCTTCATGATCTGGTCCGGCGTCCGCTTGCTGCGGCCGAGAATAAAGCCGAACAACCAGAGACCGCCAACGTTCGAGATCGCGAAACCGAAGAAACCAAGCCAGCCATAGGTCAGCGTGACGTGGATGGAATAGAAAAAACCCAGACCCCACAGCCAGGATAGGCCAATTGTAGGCGCCCACATAAGATTTCGCACGAACGTCATGTCTATCCAGCTTTACGAGAGTCGGTGATCGACAACACCAACTTTAATCCACGTTATTCGCTGTAATAAGTCAATGATCTGCTCTTAGCAGTTGCGGAAAGTTTCAAGATTTTTGCTTTCTTTCCCGTTGCGAATGCAAGCAGCCCTTATCGGAATTTTTACCCAGCGAAGCACGCGAAATACTGCCGGAACGAGGTCGTACACTCATAAAATCTGGTCGAAATGGTATAAAGCCCGCCAGCGCAGATGCGCTGGCGGTGCGCGGGCGGGATCAGAGGCCCGCGATCTTTCTCAGGTCATCCACTGCGCCCGTACCGGCGGCAAGAACCGGTGCGCCCCGGGTCAACGCCTCGCCCTTTGCCGGGAATGGATGGTGCCAGCCGCCTGCTTCCTTGACGAGGCAGTAACCGGCCATGCAGTCCCACGCATGCATGTAGGGCTCGTAGTAACCGACAAGACGGCCAGCCGCGACATAGGCCAGCATGAGCGCGCCCGATCCGTTGCGGATGAAATTGCCGCCGGCTTCCAGCAGCTTTTCCACCAGCGAGGCAACGACTGCCGGGGTAACGTGGTGATTGGCGCCAATACCCGTCACCGCATTGCGAATGGTCTTGCTCGGATCGATGGCGAGCGCCTTTCCGTTCAGGGTCGCGCCCATCCCGAGCGCCGACGCATAAAGCTCCTCATTGCACGGGACATAGATGACCCCGACCACGATCTCCTCGCCGCGCAGCGCTGCAATCGAGATGCACCAGGTCGGCATGCCATTGACGAACGGGCTGGTGCCGTCGATCGGATCGATCACCCAGGTGAACTCGGAGGTTCCCGCGCTGACGCCATATTCTTCGCCAAGCACCGCATCGCCGGGAAAGGCCGCCGCGATGCGGGCGCGGATCAGTTCTTCCACTTCCCGGTCGGCAATCGAGACCACATCCTGCGGATCGGCCTTGGTCTCGATGACCAGTCGCTCGCGCGCATTGAAATGCGCCAGCGCCACGGCGCCGGCTTCGACAGCCATTTTCTGGGCAAGAGCAAAACGGCCCTGCAACTCGGCTTCGGCATGCGATGTCATGATAGTCCTTTGAAAATGCAGTTTCAGTTGTTGATGATGGCGATGCCGCGATGGTGGAAACCGATGCTGACACTGGTTGCGGGAGGAAGATTGCGGTCTACGGCCGGATCGACGACGAAGAGCGTTCCGGACGCGGTTTCCACTTCATATTCGACGTGATCGCCGAGATAGGCGGCGTGCCGGATGCTACCGGCGAAGGCACCATTCCCACCCGCTTCCAATGTGATCGCATTGGGACGCACGGCGAGCTTCGCCGGTCCCGGCCGGGCGTTGCGGCCCGGCACGGCGTGCTCCAGCGTGCCGACACGGATGATGGCGTTGCCGCCGTCGCTGCGCAGCACTTCACACGGCACCACATTGGCCTCGCCGATGAAATCCGCGATGAAGGATGAAGCCGGTGCTTCGTAAAGCTCGCGCGGCGAGCCCTGCTGGGCGATGACCCCGTCCTGCATGACGATGATCTGGTCGGATACCGCAAGCGCCTCTTCCTGATCATGCGTGACATAAACCGCCGTGAATCCCAGCCGCTGCTGCAACTCGCGGATTTCCGTGCGGACGCGGCGGCGCAGCCGCGCATCGAGATTGGACAGGGGTTCGTCCAGCAGCAGCACCTGCGGCTCCAGAACCAGCGCCCGCGCGACGGCGACACGCTGCTGCTGGCCGCCGGACAATTCCGCCGGAAGGCGCTGGCCGTAGCCGGAGAGGCCAACCTGTTTGAGCCCTTCTTCCGCCTTTTCCCGCGCGTCGGATTTCTTCATGCCCGAGGATTCAAGGCCATAGGCGACATTTTCCGCCACCGACATATGCGGAAACAGCGCATAGGACTGGAACACCATCGAGACATCGCGCTCATTGGCGGGAAGCATGGTCACATCCTTGCCGCCGATCAGGATACGGCCGGCGGAGGGGTGCTCCAGCCCGGCCAGCATGCGCAGGGTCGTGGTCTTGCCGCAACCGGACGGCCCGAGCAGCGTGACCAGCGTGCCGGGCTCGATCGTCAGCGAGAGATCGTGAATGGCCGTGAAATTGCCGAACTGCTTTTTGACATTGGAGAAGACGACGGAGCCGGTGCGATGGGTGGTCATGATGCGGCCTTTTCTTGTGGAGCGGCGGAGGGAACGAAGGCTGTCGCAACGCGGTTTTCGCGGCGCAGTTTTCGTTCGCCCACCAGAAGCTGGAAACAGGTGATGATGACGATCATGACGACGATCAGCATCGAGGAGTAGGCCACCGCCACGCCGTACTCGCCGTTTTCGACGAGCCCGACAATATAGGAAGTCGCCATATTATATTCGGCACTTACAAGGAATATGACAGCGCTGATCGAGGTGATGGCGCGCACGAAGGAATAGACCAGCGCCGCCACGATGGCCGGGCGCAGCAGCGGCAGAATCACCTTGCGGATGGTGCGGAAACTCGTCGCCCGCAGCGTCAGCGAGGCTTCGTCGAGACTCTTGTCGAGCTGGCTCATCGCCGCCACGCCGCCGCGCACGCCCACGGGCATGTTGCGGAAGACGAAACAGGCGATCAGGATCAGCGCGGTCCCGGTCATCTCCAGCGGCGGCAGGTTGAAGGCCATGATGTAGCTGATGCCGATGACCGTGCCGGGAATGGCAAAACTCATCATCAGGGCAAACTCGAAGACATTGCGGCCGACAAAACGCTGGCGCACGATGAGATAGGCCGTGAGCAGACCGACGGCGGCGGTCAGCGGTGCGGAGATCAGGGCAATCTTGATGGTCGTCCAGAACGAGTTCCAGGCAACGCCGGTCCAGGCAATGGCGCCATTGCTGAAGCTGAAGGAGAATGCCCGCTGGTAATGTTCCAGCGTCAGCGTGTTGTCGAGACCCCAGGTGCGCACGAAGCCGCCGAACAGGATCATGCCGTAGATGACGAGCGTGAACAGGATCCACGGAATGACGATCGCGTGGACACCGATCGATAGGGAGCGCGGCAGGGCGATATGCGCGCCGGAATCGCCCTTGCCGGTGACCGTGGCAAAGCTCTTGCCCGCCAGCCAGACGCGCTGGGCGAGAAACGCCGAGAGCGTGAAGAACAGGAGGATGATCGCAAGCACCGCTGCCCGTGACGGATCATTCTGCGAACCGACGACGGCGAAGAAGATTTCCGTCGACAAAACGCCGTGGCTGCCGCCAAGCACCAGCGGGTTGCCGAAATCCGCCATGCTTTCGATGAAGCCGATGAGAAACGCATTGGCGAGACCGGGTTTCATCAAAGGCAGGGAAACCCGCCAGAAGGTGCGCCAGCGGTCGGCGCGCAAAGTCTGCGATGCCTCTTCCATCGACGGGCTGACGCCCTCGACGACGCCAATCAGGACGAGGAACGATATCGGCGTGAATGACAGAACCTGCGCGATCCATATGCCGGTCAGGCCATAGAGCCAGCGACCAGGCTCAATGCCGAAAAGCTCGGACAATTGCTGCGTCACCACACCGGCCCGGCCGAACAAAAGGATCAGCGCCAGGCCGATCACGAAGGGCGGCGTGATGATCGGCAGGATCGTCAGAAGGCGCAGGCCCTTCTTGAACGGGAACCGGGTGCGGGTGGCGACCAGCGCAAAGCACAGGCCAAGGAGAGTGGAACCCGACGCGGCGAGAATGGCGAGGAAAAGCGTGCGCCAGGCAATGCCACAGCGGTTGCCGCCGTCCACGCAATCGAGACTCCAGATCGTCGGGTCCTGGATATTG
>NZ_CABSQF010000033.1:0-49873 GCF_902479695.1 uncultured Phyllobacterium sp.
ACCGGGAGGGCGATTGCCATCTGGCCGGCTGTGCGGTTGGGACCGCCGAACGCAACCAGCTGCTGCCGTCGGGCGATGTGGCCGAAGGCGATGTCATTCTCGGCCTTGCCTCCTCGGGCGTTCATTCCAACGGTTTTTCGCTGGTCCGCCGTATTGTCGAGCTCTCCGGCCTTGGCTGGGATGCGGACGCGCCGTTCAAACCGGGCACATCACTCGGACAGGCACTCCTCACGCCAACGCGCATCTATGTCAAGCCGCTGCTGGCGGCGATCCGCGAAACCAATGCGATCAAGGCGCTTGCCCACATCACCGGCGGCGGCTTCCCCGACAATATTCCCCGCGTTCTGCCGAAGGAGCTGACGGCCAGCATCGATCTTTCCGCCATCACGGTGCCGCCGGTATTTTCCTGGCTGGCCAAGGTTGGCGGCGTCGCACGCGATGAAATGCTGCGCACGTTCAATTGCGGTATCGGCATGATCGCCGTTGTTGCCCCCGAAAATGCCGATGCCGTGCTCGCTGCGCTGAAGGCGCAGGGCGAGGATGCCGTGCGTCTTGGCACCATGGTTGCCCGCGCCGACAGCGGTGTTGTCTATCAGGGCAACCTGGCGCTGTGAGCAGCGCAGCCCACAAGAAGCGCGTCGCGGTCCTGATTTCGGGCCGCGGCTCCAACATGACCGCTCTGATTGAAGCAGCCAAGGCGGCTGACTATCCCGCCGAGATCGTCGCCGTGATCGCCAACAAGATTGATGCCGGCGGACTGGAAACGGCAAAGGCGCATGGCATTGCGGCCCATGCCATTGCGCATCGCGATTATCCGACAAAGCAGGCCCATGAGGCCGCCGTCTCCGCTGCGCTGCATGCAGCGGGAGCGGAAATCGTCTGTCTCGCCGGTTACATGCGACTGATGTCGGCGGAGTTCGTTCAGGCCTGGGAGGGCCGGATGATCAATATCCACCCGTCGCTGCTGCCGCTGTTCAAGGGCCTGCACACGCATGAACAGGCGCTTGAAGCCGGTGTCCGCGTGCATGGCTGCACCGTGCACTTCGTCACGGCGGGCATGGATGAAGGTCCGATCATCGCCCAGACCGCCGTGCCGGTGCTCAACGGCGATACGCCAGACAGTCTTGCATTGCGGGTGCTTTCCGTGGAACACGAGACCTATGCCCGCGCCCTGGCGCAGGTGGCATCAGGCAAGGCTGCCATGCAGGACGGACGCACGGTTTTCAGCGATTGATCACGTGACGCCGCTGCTTACGCAGCATCTTTCTTGTTCTTTGTCGCAGGCACGATGGTCAATTGAAGGCCAAGTGCGTCGGCGACCTTGGTAATCGTCGCCAGTTCCGGATTGCCCTCACCGCTCAAGGCTTTGTAAAGTGCCTGACGCGTAAGCCCGGTTTTGCGGGCAAGATCGGCAATACCCCGTGCACGGGCCACATCGCCCAGCGCACGGGCTATATGGGAGGCATCTCCGCCCTCACACGCTGCCAGCAGATATTCCTCAATCATGTCGTCGGAATCGAGATACCGCACCGGATCAAATTTCCGCAGCTTGGTCATGATCTACGCTCCTTGAATTCCCGCGCCAATACTTTTGCTCTTTTGATATCCCGATCTTGCGAGGCTTTGTCACCGCCGCAGAGCAGAATGATGACGATGTCGCCACACACGCAAAAATAGACTCGATAGCCGGGCCCATAGTCAATTCGGAGTTCACTCACACCTTCACCCACGGCTTTGACGTCGCCGGGGTTACCGCCGGAGAACCGGCGCAATCTTTCCACTATTCGCACGCGCGCACGGCCATCCCGCAATTTGTCAAGCCACGCGGTGAACACCTCTGTTTCCAGAAAGTTCTTCATCAGTCTTGTAAACCATAGTTGTCAAAATGTATAGATATTCAAAATTGCAGATTCAAAAAACAGTCAAAAATATCAATAAAATCAATTCATTGCCGGGCGAACCCAAACCTTGCTGTCGTGGAAGGCTGCGCCGCCATAGGGCGCCGACGCATCCGAGCCCGTCAGCACGTTGATGCCCTCGCCGCGTTCGAATGCCGAATTGCGGAACAGACCTTCCGAGATCACGACGCCGCGCTTGAGACCGGCATTCAGGCGGGCATGCACCACCACCTCGCCGCGCTCATTGCCGATTTCGACACGCATGCCCTCCTCGATGCCGAGCGCCGCTGCATCGTCGGGATGGATCAGCAGTTCCGGGCGGCCCTCTTTCAGCATCGACGTCGGTGTTTCGGCAAAGGTCGAGTTGAGGAAATTATGCGCCGGTGACGTGCCCAGCCGGAACGGATGTTTTGCATCCGCGACTTCGATGGCTTCCCAATAATCCGGCCACTGCGGCAGAGTCGCGAACGGTCCCTGCGTGCCCATGGACTGCGGCGGACGGTTCGGCGACGGGCTGCCGGTCCAATCCGGCTTGAAGCGGAATTTGCCGTCGGGCCAGTTGAAACCCTTCTCGTAATGCGCGGTTTCATAGTCCGGCTGTACATCGAGCCAGCGGATTTCCTTCAGCACGTCATAGCCCGGCAGATTGCTCGCCGCCATCATATGGTCGATCAGCGTCCGGGCATCGAGATCAAAACCCGGCAGGTCGCCGACACCGAGGCGTTTTGCCAGTTCGTTGATGACGTAGAGATTGGGCCGCGTTTCGCCCGGACCGTCGATCAGCTTGGGGCCGAGCACGATGTGCTGCTGGCCGCCGCCGCGATAGATATCGTCATGTTCCATGAACATGGTGGCCGGCAGCACCACGTCGGCCAGCTTTGCCGTGTCGGTCATGAACTGTTCGTGCACGACCATGAACAGGTCCTCGCGCAGCATGCCCTGCTTGATCAGGCGCTGCTGCGGCGCGACATTGGCGGGATTGGTGTTCTGGATCAGCATCGCCATGACGGGCGGCCCGCCATAGAGCGTATCCTTGTCGCCATTCAGCGCCAGACCGATTTTGGACTGGTCGATATGGCGAACGGAGGAATCCTTGAAGGCCTGCCCTTCGATTTCCCGCTTGTCCATGCGGAAAATGCCGGAGTTGGAGTGGAACGCCCCGCCGCCTTCATGTTTCCACGCGCCGGTGACGGCCGCAATGGACAGGGCCGCATGCATGTTGACCGCGCCATTGCGCTGGCGGGTGAAGCCGTAGCCAAGCCGGAAGAACGTCTTCTTTGTCGTGCCGACCAGACGGGCGAACGCTTCGATCTCCGCGACCGTCAGGCCGGTCAGCGCCGCCGCCCATTGCGGCGTGCGGTCGGCAAGGTGCGCTTCCAGCCCCTTCGGATCGTCCGTATAGGCGTTGAGATAATCCCAATCGGCAAGACCATCGCGGAACAGCACGTGCATGACGGCGCAAGCCAGCGCCCCGTCGGTTCCCGGCTTCAGCACGAGGCCGAGATCCGCCTGCCGCACGGTGGCGTTTTCATAGATGTCGATGGCAACAATCTTGGCACCGCGCTCCTTGCGGGCACGCACCGCATGGGTCATCACATTGACCTGCGTTGCCGCCGCATTGGTGCCCCAGATCACCACGCAATCGGACTTGGCCATTTCGCGCGGGTCAACGCCGCCAAGCTTGCCGGTCCCGGCGAAGAAGCCCGTCCAGGCCATGTTGGTGCAAAAACTGTCGAACTGGTTGGAATATTTCTTGGCGTGCCGCAGGCGGTGCATGGAATCGCGCTGCACCAGCCCCATCGTACCGGCATAGATGTAAGGCCAGATGCTTTGCGAGCCGTATTCCGCTTCGGCCTTGAGGAAGCGCTCGGCAACAAGATCAAGCGCCGCATCCCAGCTTGCCTCTTTCCACACGCCCTCGCCTTTGGAACCGCCGCGGACAAGCGGCTTCAGCAGCCGGTCGGGATGGTGGATGCGCTCGGCATAGCGGGCAACCTTGGCGCAGATGACACCGGCCGTATAGGTGTTGTCCTTGGCGCCGCGCACGCGTCCGATCTGGCCGGAATCGAGCACTTCGACATCCAGCGCGCAGGTCGAAGGGCAATCGTGAGGACAGGCCGAATGGCCCGTGCGGAGAATGACAGCTTTGTTCATGGCCTATCCATAGCGCAGTTTTCGCGCCGCCGGAATGGGCTGGATAGCGGCTGCAGACGCAAAATGTCGCGACCACGCTTGACGCTGGCGAGCGGACTTGATACTTAAGTAATCACTTTAGTATTGAATACTGGTCAAGCTTTGCATGGGAGGCCCGAAATGTCACTGAAACTGTATTTTCACCCGCTATCGTCGTTCTGCATGAAAGTGCTCACCGCACTGTACGAGAACGACACGCCCTTCGAGCCCTGCATGGTCGATTTCATGAACGAAGAGGCAAGTGCCGAATTCCGCAAGATGTGGCCGATCCGGCAGTTTCCGGTCTTGCGCGATGAAGCCAGGGGCCAGACCGTTCCTGAATCCAGCATCATCATCGAATATCTCGCCGAGCATTTTCCCGGCAGGACGCCGCTTTTACCCTCCGAGCGGGAGCCGGCACTGGAAACACGCTTCTACGACCGCTTCTTCGATCTGCACGTGCAAGTGCCGATGCAGAAGGTCGTCACCGACAGGCTGCGTCCCGCGGGCCAGAACGATGCGCTGGGCGTTGAACATGCCAGACAGAAGCTGCGAACCGCCTATGATGTGCTCGAGGACCGTCTCAAAGGCCGGACGTGGGCGGCAGGCAACACCTATACGATGGCGGACTGCGCCGCTTCCCCCGCGCTTTTCTATGGCGACATGGCCGTGCCGATCGGCGAAGGATATCCCGTGCTGACCGCTTATCGCGATCGCCTGATGAACCGGCCATCCTTTGCCCGCGCCCTGGAAGAGGCAAAGCCCTATTTCGACATGGTGCCGAAATAGGCGTCAGGCGAGACGCATCACGGCGGCGCCTGCGGCGATCAGCGCCACGGCGATCAGGCGCTTGGCGCCGACATTCTCCTTGAGAACCAGGGCGGAGATGGCGACGGCAAACAGGATCGACGTTTCGCGCAAGGCGGCAACGGCTGCGACCGGGGCCATGGTCATCGCCCACAGGGCAAGACCGTAGGAGCCGAGCGTGCCGACGCCGCCGACCGTGGCCAGCCGCGTCCGCTTGAGGAAATGCGGCCAGAGGTCGCCCTTGCGGGTCACCACGGTCCAGAGAAACAGGGGAATGGCGTTGAGGGTGAAAACCCACATCGTATAGGCCGCCGGTGCGCCGGAATGCCGGACGCCGATGCCGTCGATCAGGGTATAGGTGGCAATGACCAAAGCATTGATCAAAGCAAAGACCGTCGTGGCGCGGTTGGCCCCTGCCCGCCGCCGCGCCTCCAGCGCCAGCACCAGCACGCCGCAGCAGATCAGGGCAATGCCCGACCATTTCTGCGCAGACAGGAACTCGCCGACCAGCGGACCGCTGGCAATGGCGACGAACAGCGGCGCCGTGCCGCGCATGATGGGATAGGCCTGGCTCATGTCGCCGCTGCGGTAGGCCGCCGCGACAAGCGCGAGATAGATGAGCTGGACCACGCCCGATGCCGCCAGAAACGGCCAGCTCTCGCGCGCCGGTACTGGCAGGAATGGCAGGCAAACCATGGCGATCACCCCCGCCGAAGTCACGACCACGACGGTGTTGAGGAATTTATCGCCCTCGGATTTGACGACAGCATTCCAGCTTGCGTGCAGGAAAGCCGCAAACAGGACAACGAGAACAACCGTTCCGGACATGATCAGACCCCGGCACGCCCGAAATGCGCGTGCTCTCCGCGCTCAATGACACATTTGGGTCATAAGGCAAATTCGATAATCTCATCTTTAACGTTAGAAGTTCTAAACGGCATTGATGCCGTCGACAAAACTGGCAAGACCCGCGCGCAGCGGCGCACCGAATTCCGCGCTTTTGGCGATGCCGTCCGCGTCCAGCTTCTTGCCCTTGAGCGGCAGGGTGAGCGACGCACTCGTGACCACATGCGCCGACATCGTCATCAGGACTTCCATGAGAAGCGGCGTGATACGCTCCGAGTGCGGCGAAATATTGATCAGAAGCACCGGCTTTCCCGGGAATTCGATGCACGACACGAGCCAATCCAGCATGTTCTTGAAGCTGCCGGGAATGCCATGGGCATATTCCGGGCAGGAAATGATCAGACCATCCGCCGCACCGACCTGCTTGCGCAACGCCACAATCTTCTGGGGCGGGTTGTCGCCGTCGAGATCGGGATTGAACGGCGGCAACCCCGCGAGCCCCGCATAAAGCGACACGCTGACACCGGCGGGCACCAATTGACTGCAGGCCTCCAGCACCGACTTGTTCATGGAAACGGCGCGCAGGCTGCCGGACATGGCGAGAAGTTTTGTCATTGGAAGACCTTCGGGAATCAATTTGACAATCAGCATAGCGAGATGCTTGCGATAGCACCAACATCGTGAAACAAGCAGGGCCATGAACTACCGTCACGCCTATCACGCCGGCAATTTCGCCGATGTCGTCAAACACATTATCCTGACGCGGATTGTGCTCTATATGCAGCGCAAGGACCATGGCTTTCGCGTCATCGATACCCATGCGGGTATCGGCCGCTATGATCTGAAGGGAACGGAAGCGGGCAAGACTGGCGAATGGCAGAGCGGCATCGGCCGACTGCTCGAGGCCACACTGGCTCCGGATGTCGCCGCTCTCATTCAGCCCTATCTGGATATTGCCCGCGCCGAAAACCCCGAGGGCGCCATCCGCCACTATCCCGGCTCGCCGCTGATCGTGCGGCACTTGCTGCGCAAACAGGACCGGCTGTCGGCACTCGAACTGCATCCGGACGATGCCCGGCTCCTTGCCGAGCTGTTCGAAGGCGACGTGCAGGTGCGCGTGACACAGCTGGACGGCTGGCTGGCACTGGGCGCCCACCTGCCGCCCAAGGAAAAGCGCGGCCTCATCCTCGTCGACCCGCCGTTTGAAATCGGCGGCGAATTCGACCGTCTGGCGGAAGGCCTGGTCAAGGCGCACCGGCGTTTTGCCGGCGGCACCTATGCCTTCTGGTATCCGGTCAAGGACCGGCAGGAGGTCAAGCGTTTCGCCTCCCTCCTGCACGATACCGGCATTCCCAAAATCCTGCGCGCGGAGCTGATGATTCGAGCGCCCTCGCCGGAACCGCGGCTGGATGGCACCGGCATGATCATCGTCAATCCGCCTTTCACGCTGGAGGGCGAGCTGCGCAGCGTTTTCCCGGCGTTGTCAAAAGTCCTCAGTGACGGGCAGAATGCCGGTTTCACCGTCGATTGGATCCGCGGCGAGCAAGTTGGTGCTTGACCGCGCGCACCGGCTGTCCGACATTGGTCGCAAATCGATACCTCATGGAGAGTGACCCCTATGGCACGCGTTTCCACCCTTCTCGCCACGACCCTTGGCGCTGCACTGGCAATTTCGTCCGCCGTTCCGGCGTTTTCCGCCGATTACCTGCAACGCGCGCCCAGCCAGACCTATGACGATACCTGCGGCAAATCCGGCGTCCTCAATCGCATCGTCAACCGGTTCTCCTATCAGGTGCATCACGTTCCGGGCCTGCAGCAGGTGGCGATCCAGGATTTCAGCGACGTTCATCAGCAGCGCTATGAGCCGAGCCGCAATCCGGAAATGTCCGCCGTCCCGCGCTATTATTGCCAGGCGACCGCCCATCTCTCCGATGGCAGGCAGCGTCCGGTCTGGTACGTGGTCGAAGACGGCTTGGGTTACGCTTCCATCGGCAACAATGTCGAGTTCTGCGTGGCCGGGTTCGACCGCTGGAACGTTTACAATGGCAGCTGCCGCAGCCTGAAATGATCCGTGACCGCTGATGCAGCTCGGCAGCCTGGCGCGCTACGCCCTGTTTGCAGCGCTTCTCGGCGTGTCGGTACTGACCTATCTGCGTGAGCAGCAGCCGCGCGAAAGTCTTGTTCCCTCGCAAACACCCGAGGCCGTGGCAACGGGCGAACGCCAGACAACCGGCGCGCCCGCCGCACCCGTGCCGGCGGGCAGCGGTTTTGATTTCTACGTTCTCGCATTGTCCTGGTCGCCCAGCTATTGCGCCGCCGAGGGCTCGAATGCCAACCGGCAGCAATGCTCGACCGGGCGCCCCTACGGCTTCGTCGTGCACGGGCTCTGGCCGCAATATGAGCAGGGCTATCCGCAGGACTGCACCACCGACGAGCCGCGCGACGTGCCGTTCAGCCAGGCCAGGCAGATCTCCGACATCATGCCGTCCGCCGGGCTCGTCACCTATGAATGGCGCAAGCACGGCACCTGCACCGGATTGACGCAGAAAGACTATTTTTCCGTGATGCGGCAGGCGGTATCGCGCGTTGCCATCCCGTCCGCCTACAGCCAGCCCACCCAGCGGGCGCCCGTCAATCCGCAGCTTGTCGAACAGGCCTTTGTCGCGGCCAATCCGGGAATGACGCGGGATGCGGTCTCCGTCACCTGCGACAGCACATACCTGCGTGAGGTGCGCGTCTGCCTGACCAAGGACCTGCAGTTCCGCAGCTGTCCGGAGGTTGACCGCTCCTCCTGCCGCAGACGCTCCGTCGACATGCCGGGAACGCGGTAGAACATCCATTCCTGCACTGCATGATTTGTCGTGCGTGGTTCGACAAGCTCACCATGAGGGGAAACTGGGGATTGCAGGGAGCACTATTCTGCAACGTTTGTGATGAGTCCTGCAGCCAAACCACCTCCCTCATGGTGAGCTTGTCGAACCACGCACAATTTTGACCGCTTTGCGAAAACCCGCCGGGCGTTTACCGTTCGCCATCGAATCGTCAACCGAGGAGCGTCATCGTGACGAAAGTTCTGTATTCCCCCGCCTCGCCCTACAGCACCAAGGTGCGCATGGCTGCCCATTATGCCGGCATTCCGATTGAAAGTGTCCTCGTGGACACCAATTCGGCCCCGGCCGAACTGATCAACGCCAATCCGCTCGGCAAGATTCCGACACTCATTCTCGACGATGGCAAGGCGCTCTACGACAGCCGCGTCATCACCCAGTATTTCAACCGCGTGTCGGGCAACAAGATTTTCCCGCGCAATGCCGAAAAGCGGCTGGAGGCGGAACAGCTGGAATCCGTTGCGGACGGCCTGTGCGATGTGCTGCTTGCCCATGTCTATGAGCGGCGTTTTCACCCAGAAGAAAAAATCCATCAGCCGTGGCTCGACTGGCAGTGGGCCAAGGCGATCCGCGTGCTCGACTATCTCAATGCGGCGCCGCCGCGCCTCGGCAAGAAGCTGCATGGCGGCCATATCGCGCTGGCCGCCGCCCTCGCCTATGCGACCCTGCGGTTCGAAGGCAAATGGGAAAAGGGCCGTTCGAAACTCAAGCGCTGGCAGAAGCGGTTCGAAGAACTGCATCCCGAGCTTGCGGCGCTTCTGCCGAAGTGAATCCGGAACAACAAAAAAGCCGGGCAGTTTCCTGCCCGGCTTTTTCTGGAGGTCAAGTCCAGATTAGAACTTGTAGCCAACACCAACGCGAACTTCGTTCGTGGTGATCTTGTTCGATACGCTGTCGATGCCGCCCAGATCATAGTCCTTCTTGCCAAAGTCGGTGTAGCGATATTCAACGCGACCAACGATGTTCTGGGTGATCTTGGCTTCCGCACCGGCACCGGCTGTCCAGCCGACGTGCGTCTTGCTTTCGCTGCCCAGAGGACCGGACAGCTTGCTGTCGGTAATGGCAACACCGCCTGTACCGTAGAGCAGGACCGGATCAAGAGCGATACCGGCACGGGCACGGATAGAACCTTCTACGCCCTGCTTGGCCTTGTAGCCGAAGTTGTTTTCCTTGGCACCGGAGTAGCCGATGTCGCCTTCAGCACCGTATACGAACTGGCCGTTCTGCAGGTTGTAGCCGCCGTAAGCGCCACCCTTCAGGCCGTCGGCATCGAGCTTGCCAACACTGGTCTTGTTCTTGTTCCAGCCATAACCGCCGTAAACACCGAGGTATGCACCGGACCAATCGGCCTGGGGCGCCTGGTACGCAGCTTCAGGCGCAGGAGCCTGTTCGGTGATGACGTCAGCAGCGAGAACTGGGGCGGAGAGCGTCAGCACAGCCGCCGAAGCGAGGATCATTGTCTTAAGAGTGCGCATGGCAATCTCCTTTTTTTAAACTCTTCTACACGGAGCGGGCACTTGGTCGGGGGGATAAACCAAAATTTGCGTCCGCTGAACGAGAGGAACATTCGCTTCTCATTGTGGCGGCACTCGCGCCAGACTGTGAAAAGAAACTGTCGAGAAAATGGCAGAAATGCGATGTGTTCATTATGCAACATTTTGAATTAGTCAATGATTTCAACGATGTAAAAATAGTACGACAAAATAGATTTTACGAAATATTTGAGAAAATTTTATTGAAAAGTCCGCAATCCGTCAGTTTCAATATAGTATACTTAACCGATACTTAAACTCTGCATTATGCTTGCATTTTTCAGTCGGTTTTCGTGGCTATACGCACCTTCATCTGGCGAAAATGCCTGAATGAGATGAACAACTGGAATTTCTCATTTGTCAGTGCAGATGCCGCCAAACCCTCGCGCTTTGCCGATATCCTCCCTATATTCAGGCCAATATTCGAGCATGAATCGCAGGACTGGGAGAGCCATTTGCACAGAGATAAGACCGTTGCCCTTGTCACAGGCGGCGCAAGGCGCGTTGGTAAGGCGATTGTAGAGAATCTTGCCGCCAACGGTTTTGCTGTGGCTATTCATTGCAATCATTCGCTCGAAGAGGGCCAGGCCCTGCTGCGTGCAGTAGAGGCGGCCGGCGGCACCGCGGCGGTGGTCCAGGCGGATCTGACCGACGGCGACGCGGTTCGCGGCCTGATCGGCAGCGCCGAGGATGCGCTCGGTCCGGTGGAAATTCTTGTCAACAATGCGTCGATCTTTCATGACGACGGGTTCGGCAATTTCGACGACCACGTCTGGGACAGGCATTTCGCCGTGCATGTGAAGGCCCCGGTCCTGCTGGCGGATGCGATGAAATCGGCGCTTCCCGACGGGGAGAACGGCCTCATTGTCAATATTATCGACCAGCGCGTGTGGCGGCTCACGCCCAAATTCACCTCCTACACCCTGTCGAAAGCCGCATTGTGGGCCGCGACCCAGACCATGGCGCAGGCGCTGGCCCCGCATATCCGGGTCAATGCCATCGGTCCGGGCCCGACCATGCAGGGCGAACGTCAGGAGAGAATCGATTTTGAACAACAAGTTGACGGCCTGCTGTTGAAACACGGGCCCGATCTGGCAGAATTCGGCAACACGATCCGCTATCTCTGGCAGACGCGCTCCATCACCGGGCAAATGATTGCCCTGGATGGCGGGCAGCATCTGGCGTGGGAGACGCCGGATGTCACGGGAATGGCAGAATGACCAACGCACGCAATCATCCGGCAATCGACCCGGCCCCGCCGCTTTCCCCCGACGGGAACGCGGAGGATACCGATGTGATGCTGGATGATGACGGTCCGCTCGCCGAGGAAAACAGCGAGCCGATCCGTGACGTCGCCGCGCTGATCAATGCGATCGAATGGGATTCCAGCGTCGAAAGCGATGGAACGAGCGGTGCCGATGTCATCGGCGAACTGGTCAAGCGGCTGCCCAACAAGCCCGGTGTCTACCGCATGTTCAATGGGGACGGCGATGTGCTCTATGTGGGCAAGGCCCGCAACCTGAAGAAGCGCGTTTCCAACTATGCGCGCGGCCAGGGCCACAACAACCGCATCGCCCGCATGATCCGCGAAACCATGAAAATGGAATTCGTCGTCACCCGCACCGAGACCGAAGCGCTGCTGCTGGAAGCGAATCTCATCAAGCGCTTGCGCCCGCGCTTTAATGTTCTGATGCGGGACGACAAGTCGTTTCCCTATATCCTGCTGACGGCGCCCAAGCAGACCGACCGGCGGCTGGCACCCGGCATTTTCAAGCATCGCGGCGCCCGCTCCTCGAAGGGCGATTATTTCGGCCCCTTTGCCTCGGCGGGTGCTGTCGGGCGCACGATCAACGCGCTGCAACGCGCCTTCCTGCTGCGCACCTGCACCGATTCGTTCTACGAAAACCGCACACGCCCCTGCCTGCTCTACCAGATCAAGCGCTGCTCCGGTCCCTGCACCGGTGAAATCAGCGAAGCGGATTATGACGAGCTGGTCACCGAGACCAAGGCGTTTCTGTCCGGCAAGAGCCAGGCGGTAAAAACCCATCTGTCCGATGCCATGCGCGAAGCCTCCGCCGAACTCGATTTCGAGCGCGCGGCGGTCTATCGCGACCGCCTGTCTGCTCTCTCCCACGTCCAGTCGCATTCCGGCATCAACCCGCAATCGGTTGAAGAGGCCGATGTCTTTGCCATCTACCAGGACGGCGGTACCACCTGCATTCAGGTGTTCTTCTTCCGCACCGGCCAGAACTGGGGCAACCGCGCCTATTATCCCAAGGCCGATTCGTCGCTGTCGAGCGCCGAGGTGCTCGGCGCCTTTCTGGCGCAGTTCTACGACGACAAACCCTGCCCCTCGCTGATCATGCTGTCGGAAACGGTCGAGGATCAGGAGCTGCTCGGCGTCGCCCTGACGGCGAAATCCGACCGCAAGGTGACGATCACCGTGCCGCAGCGCGGCGAGAAGAAGGATCTTGTCGAACACGCGCTCAGCAATGCCCGCGAGGCGCTTGGCCGCCAGCTTGCCGAAACCTCGTCGCAATCGCGCCTGCTCAAGGGGGTCGCCGAAACCTTCGGTCTGGAAAAAACACCGCGCCGCATCGAGGTCTATGACAACTCCCACATCATGGGCACCAATGCCATCGGCGGCATGATCGTCGCGGGGCCGGAGGGTTTTGTCAAAAACCAGTACCGCAAGTTCAATATCCGCTCGACGGAGATCACACCGGGCGACGATTTCGGCATGATGCGCGAAGTGATCGAGCGCCGGTTCAGCCGCCTCGTCAAGGAACACGGCACGCCGGAAAACAAGGACATGCCGGATGCACCGGCGGATGAGGAGATCGATGAATTCGACGAGGAGTCCGATGCCTTCCCCGCATGGCCTGACATCATCCTGATCGACGGCGGTCAGGGCCAGATGAGCGCGGTGCGCGGCATTCTGCAGGAGATGGGGATTGCCGACAAGGTGACGGCCATCGGCGTTGCCAAGGGCGTGGACCGCGATGCCGGGCGCGAGCGGTTTTTCATGGAGGGCAAGCAGTCCTTCACCCTGCCGCCGCGCGATCCCGTCCTTTATTTCCTGCAGCGGCTGCGTGACGAGGCGCACCGCTTTGCCATCGGCACGCACCGCGCCAAGCGCAAGAAGGAAATGGTCAAGAATCCGCTGGATGAGATCGCCGGGATCGGCCCTTCACGCAAACGTGCACTGCTTCATCAGTTTGGCACGGCTAAAGCTGTATCGCAGGCTGCTGTCGAGGATCTGATGAAGGTGGACGGGATATCGGAAGCAATGGCCATCACCATTCGCGATCATTTTCGCACCTAGTTTGGTTTACTTATTGAAATCGGGACACAATTGCGCCCGACTCCGGAATGATGAGCTTGACGTTTGGCGGACAAGCCCGTTTGATCGGCACTGATTTGATTGGTTGGAAATATGCCCAAGAACAACGCCTACTCCTTGCCGAACCTGTTGACCTATGGGCGCATTCTTGCGGTGCCGCTGGTCGTGCTGTGCTTTTTCCTTGAAGGCAGCCTGCAATCCAGCGATGCGGCGCGCTGGGGCGCGCTGGCGATTTTCGCCATTGCCAGCATCACCGACTTCTTCGACGGTTATCTCGCACGCATCTGGAAACAGACCTCGACCATCGGCCGCATGCTCGATCCGATAGCCGACAAACTGCTGGTATCGGCCTGCCTTTTGCTGCTGGCGGCAGACGGAACCATTGCCGGCTGGACGCTGTGGGCGGCGATCATCATCCTGTGCCGCGAAATTCTCGTTTCGGGCTTGCGCGAATATCTGGCGGAACTGAAGGTCAGCGTGCCGGTGAGCCAGCTGGCGAAATGGAAGACGACGATCCAGATGTTTGCCGTGGCCATCCTTTTGGCGGGACCCGCCGGCGACAAGATCGTGCCGCATACCACGCAGTTCGGCATCGCCCTGTTGTGGGTGGCGGCCCTCGTGACACTCTATACCGGCTGGGACTATTTCCGCGCCGGCCTCAAACATGTGGTAGACTAGGCTCATGAGCGTAAAACTTGTTTATTTTGCCTGGGTGCGCGAACGGATCGGCAAGGGCGAGGAGATCATCGAACTTTCGCCCTCCATCGTGACCGTCGGCGATCTCCTGAGCCATCTCAAAACCCGCGGCGAGGAATATGAGGCGGCGCTGGAATATCAGGACGTCATCCGCGTGGCCATCAACCAGGAACATGTCGACCACAAGACGCCGATTGGCGGCGCGCATGAGATTGCCCTGTTCCCGCCCATGACCGGCGGCTGAAGCCATGTCCGGCGCGATCAGACCGCGCGTCGCCATCCAGAGCGACGATTTCGATACGGCCGCTGAAATTGCCCGCCTGACATCGGGACGCCATGACATTGGCGCCGTCGTCACCTTCAGCGGGCTGTGCCGGGATGAAGCCGGGACGCTCCAGGCGCTTGAAATCGAGCATTACCCCGAAATGGCCGCCCGCGAAATCACCCGCATTGCCGGCGAAGCGCTCGGCCGCTGGCCGCTGACGGGGCTCACGGTCATCCACCGCTATGGCATGATCCGGCCGGGCGAGAACATCGTGCTGGTCGTGGCTGCCTCCGCCCATCGCCGCGCCGCCTTTGACGCTGCCGCCTTCCTGATGGATTATCTGAAGAATGCCGCCCCCTTCTGGAAGAAGGAACACCTTGCCAGCGGTGCGGCGAGCGGCTGGGTCGAGGCCAAATCGACCGATGCGGCGGCGCTCAAGCGCTGGCACGAGGCAAAGGAATGAGACGGCTTGCCATTCTCTCGCTCATTATCGGCTTCATCGGCGTGATCGCGCTGTTCGGCCTGTCGTTCAAGGCACACAGCGAAAGCCGCGTGCCGGTCATTACTAATGTGTCCTGGCTGGCGGAAGACATCAATGGCGGCGGCGTCATCGACTTCGCCCAGACAACCCTGCTGATCGGCCGTGACGGTGCGGTGAGCGGTTCCGGCGGCTGCAACCGCTTCATGAGCAAGGCTGTGGTCAAAGGCCGCAAGCTCACATTCAAGCCGGCGGCGGCAACGCGCAAACTCTGCCCGCCTGCCCTGATGGATCAGGAACACAAGTTCTTTGCGGCGCTGGAACGCACCCGTTCCTTTTCGGTCGTCGGCGGCAAACTCACCTTGCGCGATGCATCGGGCAAAACCATTGCGCAACTGGCGCGGCAGGACTGAATTCACGGCCCTTTAAAACAAAAAAGCCGGGAAAATCCCGGCTTCTTGCTGTCTCAGCTGAAACAATCAGCCGACGACTTCCGTACCGGAGAACCAGTAGGCGATTTCTTCAGCGGCTGTCTCAGGCGCATCGGAACCGTGAACCGAGTTTTCGCCGATCGACAGGGCGAATGTCTTGCGGATGGTGCCTTCATCGGCATTGGCCGGGTTGGTGGCGCCCATGACTTCGCGGTTGCGGGCAATGGCGTTTTCGCCTTCCAGAACCTGGACGATGGTCGGTGCGGAGGACATGAACTCAACGAGTTCGCCGAAGAAAGGACGTTCCTTGTGAACGGCGTAGAAGCCTTCGGCTTCGCGGCGGCTCATCCAGACGCGCTTGGAAGCAACAACACGAAGACCAGCCTCTTCCAGCTTCTGTGTGATGGCACCGGTCAGGTTGCGGCGCGTCGCGTCGGGCTTGATCATCGAGAAAGTGCGTTCAATCGCCATGGAATAAAACCTTGTCGTTAGGGGAATTGGATGGCGGCTCTATAGCGTCAGGCAGCCCCTTTGCCAAGGGGCTGTGCCGAGAAACAGGCAATGGCATGGTGCGTGGTTCGACAGGCTCACCATGAGGGCGGTGGTTTGATTGCAAAGCTCATCTCAGATGTTGCAGAATATGGCTCCCTGCAATCCTCAATCTCCCTCATGGTGAGCCTGTCGAACCACGCACAACCCTGATGCCCAAATTGCAGACCTATGCAGCAGCGCTGATCTCGCGGGCAATGCCGCCATGCAGATCGAGGCAGCGCTCGAACCAGTCATGCACCGGATCCTTCTCATCCAGCAGCTTGAACGGCGTCAGCACCCGCACCCACTGGAACGCGCCGAACACGATGTAATCGCTGAACAGCGGGCCCTCGCCGCCGATGAACGGCTGCGACAGCAGCATCTTGCGCAGGGGTTCGAGGCTCTTGGTGAAGGCGTCGTGCCTGGCGTCACGTTCGGCAGCCACCTCCTCCAGCGGACGGCCGAAGATTTTCTCGCGGCTTTCGCGGAAATAGGCCTGGTTCGGCGCATCAAGAATATCGTGCACCGGCATGAGGATGACGAGATTCAGATAGGGATGCAGCGTCATCTGCGACCAGCCCTCGACGAAGCGGGCCATGGCCCGGCCACCCTCGCCCTTGAACAGCGACGGCCGGTCGGGATAGGTGTCTTCCAGATACAGGGCGATCTCGAAGGAATCCGCCACCCGCTTGTCGCCATCGCGGATGATGGGCACCTTTGGCGAGAACGCGCCTTCGAGCGCCGGAATTCCCTTGAACGACACGCGATTGCGGTTGAACGGCAGGCCCTTATGGGCCAGCGACATCACGGTTTTCCAGCAATGCGGGCTGAATGGCCTGTTCAGATCCGTACCGACGAGTTCGTGCAGAATGATTCCCATGGAAAGGCGCCTCTGTTTGGATATTATGGCAGCAAGACTGACGCATTTCGGCAGAAAGTCAATTTGCTGCAACAGTATTTTCGCATGCCCGCCGCTCCGTTCGAACGTGCCCAATCGGACACAGATATCGCCTAACCCCACTTTCCCGCGCAATCGGGCGATATCTGCTGCATGCACGGCTTGCGAAAAGCGCATTTCCCGTGCAAAAGCGCGGCCATGCTTATTCTCAACGACATATCCGTGCGTATGGCCGGACGCCTGCTGATCGATCACGCCAACCTCAACCTGCCGTCGGGCACGAAGGCGGGTCTGGTCGGGCGCAATGGCGCGGGCAAATCCACCCTGTTCAAGGTGATCACCGGCGAGATGCCGGCGGAAACCGGCGATTTCTTCCTGCCCAAGAACATCCGCATCGGCCAGGTGGCGCAGGAAGCGCCGGGAACGGAAGATTCCCTGCTCGAGATCGTGCTGGCCGCCGACCAGGAGCGCACCGCCCTTCTCGCGGAGGCCGAAACCGCCACGGACCCGCACCGCATCGCCGAAATCCACATTCGCCTGGTCGATATCGACGCGCATTCGGCCGAAGCGCGCGCCGGTGCGATCCTCTCCGGCCTCGGCTTCGATTCCGAAGCGCAGAAGCGCCCGGCCTCATCCTTCTCCGGCGGCTGGCGCATGCGCGTGGCGCTGGCGGCCGTGCTCTTCGCCGAGCCGGACCTTCTGCTGCTGGACGAGCCGACCAACTATCTCGATCTGGAAGGCACGCTGTGGCTGGAGGATTATGTCCGCCGCTATCCGCACACGGTCATCCTGATCAGCCATGACCGCGACCTTCTCAACTCAGCCGTCAATTCGATCATTCATCTCGACCAGACCAAGCTGACGCTGTGGCAGGGCAATTACGACCAGTTCGAGCGCCTGCGCAGCGAGGCGCTGGAGCTGCAGCAGAAGCAGCGCACCAAGCAGGAAGCGCACCGCAAACATATGGAGGCCTTCGTCGAGCGTTTCCGCGCCAAGGCGTCCAAGGCCAAGCAGGCACAGTCCCGCCTGAAGGCGCTGCAGAAGCTGAAGCCGATTTCGTCGGTGATCGAAGACCATGTGGCGCCGTTCCATTTTCCCGAGCCGGAAAAGGTCGTGGCATCGCCGATCATCGCCGTTGAAAGCGGTGAAGTCGGCTACACACCGGGCAAGCCGGTGCTCAAGCATCTCAACCTGCGTATCGATGCGGATGACCGTATTGCGCTGCTGGGTTCGAACGGCAACGGCAAGTCGACACTGGCCAAGCTGATCAGCGGACGTCTCGCGCTGCAGAGCGGCCGGATGACGGTGGCGCCGAACCTGAAGATTTCCTTCTTTGCCCAGCACCAGCTCGATGATCTGGTGCCCGAGGACAATGCCATCGAGCATGTGCGCAAGCTGATGCCCGATGCGCCGGAATCCAAGGTGCGGGCCCGCGTCTCGCAGATGGGCCTGGCCACGGTGAAGATGAACACGGCGGCAAAGGACCTTTCCGGCGGTGAAAAGGCGCGTCTTTTGATGGGTCTTTCAACCTTCCAGGGGCCGAACCTGCTCATCCTGGACGAGCCGACCAACCATCTGGATATCGACAGCCGTGAAGCGCTGATGCATGCGCTCAACGATTTCGACGGCGCCGTCATCCTGATTGCGCACGACAGGCATCTGATCGAAGCCACCATGGACCGGCTCTGGCTGGTGCGTGACGGTGCGGTTGCGCCCTATGACGGCGATCTCGACGCCTATCGTTCGCTGGTTCTGGCCGATGCCAAGGCCGAGCGCTCCGGCAACAGCAAGATCAACGTCGATGACGGACAGAAGCTGAGCAAGGCCGAGCAGCGCAAGCTGTCGGCGCAGAAGCGCGAAGCGCTGAAGCCGCTGCAGAAGAAGATCCAGGAAGCCGATGCCATGGTGCAGCGCTTCCAGAAGAAGATCGAGACCCTGCAGGACCAGCTGGCCGATCCGGTCATCTACAGCCGCGAGCCGGCCAAGGCGACGCAGATCGGCAAGGAAATCGGCTATGCCAAATCCTCGCTCGCCCGGGCGGAAGAGGAATGGCTGACGCTGTCGACCGAATATGAAGAGGCGATGGCCGATCTGTAACGGGAGCGTTACCCCTCAGTGCGTGGTTCGTGGTTCGACAAGCTCACCATGAGGGATCTGGGTGGGCTGCAAGGAGCCATATTCTGCAACGCCTGTGACTAGCTTTACAACCAAACCACCTCCCTCATGGTGAGCTTGTCGAACCACGAACCACGCACGAGCTATATGCAACTCTTGTTGAATTGTCTGCCGTGACCCGGTCTTCTAGCATTCTGCCTCAAATGTTGAGAGGCTGGCATGGAGGTCACGGTCTATATTCTGCTGTGCTCGGATGGATTCTATTATACGGGACTGACAAAACAGGAGATTGAAGCGCGCGTTTGGGAGCACAATGCGGGCATTTGCGATGGATACACAAAATATCGCCGCCCGGTCCAACTCGTCTTTACTGAGACTTATGACCGTATCCTTGATGCCATAGCACGGGAGCGGCAAATCAAAGGTTGGTCGCGCGTAAAGAAACAGGCCCTTATTGCGTTGGAATACGAGCGCTTGCCACAACTTTCAAAGAACCATAGCAAAATTTGAGAATCTAAGAGATTGCATTGCCATTGTGCGTGGTTCGACAAGCTCACCATGAGGGAGGTGGGTGGGCTGCAAGGAGCCATATTCTGCAACGCCTGTGACTAGCTTTACAACCAAACCACCTCCCTCATGGTGAGCTTGTCGAACCACGAACCACGCACCATCACCCCTTCTCACCAACGGCAAAAATCGCAAGAGAGGGGATTTGCAGGTCGAAATCCTCCCCTCTCCTGGATTTTCCGGATCGTCCGGAACTGTCGCCCGCCCCTCGTCAGGGCGGGCTTTTTCGTGCCGCTACGGCAGATCAGCCGCGAACACCGTCTTCCTGCGCAACGGCAGGGCGAAACCGGCGATCATGGCGGCAAGACCGATCATCGTCGAGACCGCAAAGATGATCATCGTCGCGTCGCGCAAGGCTTCGGGGCTTGTTGCCTGGGGATAGCCGGCGGCATTGGCGACCAGACCGGCCACCGCAGCACCGATGGCATAACCGGCGGATTGCAGGGTCGGCAGCAGGGCCGAGGCCCGGTCACGCTCGCCGTCGCGCGCCGATTCCATCACGCTCTGACTCAGGAAGCCCCAGCTGACCCCGAACCCGGCGCCGATGCTCATCTGGCCGACCAGAACCACACCCGGCAGATCGGCGGAAAAACCGAGCACGAGCACCGCAAGTCCCGTCACCAGCAGTACCGGTCCGAGCCGGATCATCCGCGACCGGCGGCGCGGGTCCTGCACATTGGCCACCAGAATGGCAATGGTGCTCCACGCCACGGCAAAGCTGGCACTGAACGCACCGGCCATGGTCGGGCCATAACCCCAGAGACTCTGCAGGGTCATGACGAGATAGACCGAGGTGGACGCCTGGGCGACGGGCATCAGCAGCACGATCCACAGGCCGATGCCAACCGTCGACGTCAGGGCAAAGGCATCGGACGGGAACAGCGGCGTGCGGCTGCGGCGGTCAACCGCAACGACGGCAACAAGAACGGCCGCAGCGCCGGTGACACACAGGACTTCCAGCGTCAGAGTCTGCATGATGCCGGCAAGCGCCACCAGCATGATGCCGCCGCCAATCGCGCCCAGCCGCAGGAAAGGCACGGACAGCGGTGCGGCTTCGGCCGCCGAACGCGGCACGATGCGGAACACCAGCGCAATGAAAATGAACGCCATGGGAACATTGACCAGAAATGCCGCGCGCCAGGATACAGTTTCCGTCAAAAGCCCGGCAACCAACGGACCGCCAAAGGCCGCAATGGCCCAGACGACGGCTTCGGCGCCAAACACTTTTGCCACCAGGCGCGACGGGAACAGGTCGGGAATGAGGGCATAGCAGATGGCGGCGATCACGCCCTCGCCCAGCCCCTGCAGGGCGCGGCCGACAAGCACTTCCGTCATCGACGAGGCAAAGGCGGCGATCAGCGTGCCCGCGAGAAAGACGATGGCAGCGCCGACCAGCGCCCGGCGCGGGCCGAGCCTGCCCTTCAGCAGCGCGCCGCTGGCACCGCCGACAATGGACAGGACGAGATAGAGCGTGAAGGCCCAGGAAATCAGCTTCAGCCCGCCGATCTCGCGCACCGCCGTCGGCAGGGAGGTGGAAACGAGAAACCCGTTGAAGGCAAACAGCGCCACGCCGAGGCAAAGCGTCGTGGTTGCGGCGGAAAACTGCGGGGTCAGCAGCTCGGACCAACGGGCATCGCTGGCTGTATCGTCGGGGTCTTGCATGGCGTCACCTCAATTAAATAAGTTTTATGTTTTTATATTCCGCTTAATAAAATAAGCAATCGCTTTTTAAAAAGAATTTTGTTACATTGCCGATATGCAGGATCGAACGACAAATCGCATGCTCTATTCCCTGAAAGTCGCCGGCGCGCAGACCGCCGCGTCCCTGGCGGATCGTCTCGGCATTACCTCCGTCGCGGTGCGGCAGATGCTTGGGCGGCTGCATGAGGATGGCCTCGTCGCCTTTGAAGACAGCCGCGAGACCGTTGGCCGCCCGAAACGCTTCTGGCACCTGACCGAGGAAGGCAACGGGCAGTTTCCCGACAATCATGCGGCGCTGACGGCCGATATCCTGGCGTCCGTGTCAGCCGTGTTTGGCGATGCGGGGCTCGACAAGCTGATCGCGCACCGCGAAGCCGCCACGCTCGACCACTATCGCACGGAACTCGCCGACGCGGGCTCCCTCGAGCAACGGGTGCAGCGTCTGGCGGAAATACGCTCCGCCGAAGGGTACATGGCGGAAACCACACGGGATGCGGCGGGTGCGCTGGTTCTGGTGGAAAACCACTGCCCGATCTGCGTGGCCGCCAGGGCATGCCAGAAACTGTGCCGGTCGGAGCTCGATGTGTTTCAGGCGGCGCTCGGTCCCGATGTCGAGATCAGGCGCTTCGAGCATATATTGAAGGGCGCCCGGCGCTGCGCCTACCGGATCACGGAAAGGCCGGGCGACAGCCCTCAGCTGGCAATGAAGCTGTAGAGCATCGGGCTCATATAGCCTTTCCCGACGCGCCAATAATCGCGCATCGGCCCGCCCTCGCATTGAAAGCCGAGCCGTTTGGCCAGCCGGATCGAAGCGGTGTTGTCGGGATGGATGATCGCCGTGATGCGATGCGCCTTCAGATGGGCCACGCAGTAATCCATCAGGGTCTTGACCGCCTCGCTCATCAGCCCCTGCCCGTGCCACTCGCGGCGCAGGATGTAGCCGATTTCAAGCCGGTGATTGCTGACCTCGCGGTGATGATAGTTCACCATGCCGATGCACTCGTCCGTGGTCCTGTCGGCCACCGCCCAGGCCATCGAATCGTAGGGGGATGTGGTCTTTGCCAGGATGCGCAGGCATCGCCGCGTTTCTTCCATCGTCGTGCAGGCGGTGAAGCCCCAATACTGCGTCAGCGTTTCGTTCGCGAGGCAGGCGTGCAGCCCGGCTTCATCGCGGCTTTCGAACGGACGCAGGCGCAGGCGCGGCGTTAGCAGTGTCGGGCAGGCATTGCTCGGCGACACGATCATCGTCCCCATTTGGGCGCTGGCGGCGTGCTGTTGGGGTTGGCCTTGCGGCGTCCCAGGCGGATCAGGCCGAAAATGCTGGCGGCGATCATGGTCAGGCCAGCCGGAACGAAGCGCTTGTCGGTGCTCACCGCCCCTTTGCGCAGGACGATATCCACCTGCGCCACTTCGAGGCCATCGGCATCGCCGGGTCCGATCCTGATGGTATAATCACCCGATACCACGGGATCGATATCGCCGATCCGGTCGCGATAGAAACGCGGCCCCTGCGGCGATCCCCGGTTGGCGGCCTGCGCATTGACATAGGAAAGCGTCTTGACCAGCACGTCCCGGCCGTCCCGCGATACGACCGAGGTCAGGGCGGTGCGCCCTTCGGCCGGAATGAAACTGCGCAGCGGCTGCATGTCGGCAAAGATTCGCACCGGGCCATCGCTGGCCTTCAGCGAAACCGTCACGGGCTTGTAGGGGCCGGGCCGGTCAAACACCCGCCACGACCCCAGATCGCTGCCGGAAAAATTATAGGCGTACCAGGGATAGCCAATTCCAAGCGCCACACCGGCGAGCAGGAGCAACAGCAGCAGCTTGCGCATCTCTCAGGCCTTCTTTTCCCAGCGCCCCTCGGCATTCTGCTGCCAATAGGTCAGCGTGTGCCCCCCGGCCTTCAACTGCTTCCACTGCTCTCGCGCCTGTTCGAGCTGCATCTGGTCGTGCCCGTCGAACATCAGCACCAGCCGTTCATAGGCTTCGACATGCGCCGGAACCGCGCCATCCACCAGAAAGCGCACCGTGGCCCCGTTCGGATTGCCCTCGCCTGTGGTCAGTATGACCGGCTGCTCCTCCGGGTGCGGCTCCTGATCCGTGGCATGGGCCAGAAAGGACGCATCCGACCAGGTCCACAGATGATTGTCGAGACTGTCGCGCCGCTCCTGCGATCCGGTCTGGATGACCACCTTCCACTGGCGGCTCAGCGAGCGCTCGACCAGACCCGGAAGCGCGTTTTCCAGTGTCGATTCAGTCAGGTGGTAGAAGAGGATTTCGGTCATTGTCTCTCTTGGCTCAAAAACGCGCCAGTGTCACTTCGTTCAAGCAGTCCTTGACCGATTCGTCAAAGAGTGGGTGTCTCGTGGTGCGTGGTTCGACAAGCTCACCATGAGGGATGTGGTTTGGTTGCAATGCCAATCGCGAGCGTCGCGGAACAAGGCTCCCCGCAATCCACGCCCTCCCTCATGGTGAGCTTGTCGAACCACGCACCACAGTCTCGTCAGCCTTCGAAATTGTCCTGGACCAGCCGGTCAAGCAGGCGGACGCCGAAACCGGACGCCCACGACTGGTTGTACTCGCTGGCCGGCGTGCCCATGGCGGTACCGGCGATATCCAGATGCGCCCAGGCCGTGTCCCCGACAAACCGCTTCAAAAACTGCGCTGCGATGATGGCGCCGCCAAAGCGGGTGCCGATGTTCTTCATGTCGGCGTTCTTGGTATCGATCAGCTTGTCATATTCCGCGCCGAGCGGCATGCGCCACACTTTTTCACCGGTCGACTGCCCCGCATCGAACAGCTGCGCCGCCAGCGTGTCGTCATTGGAGAACAGCCCCGCATGCGACTGGCCGAGCGCAACCATGATCGCACCGGTCAGCGTGGCGAGGTTGACCATGAATTTCGGCTGGAAACGCTCGTTGCAATAGTAAAGTGCATCCGCCAGCACCAGCCGGCCTTCCGCGTCGGTGTTGAGCACCTCGATGGTCTGGCCCGACATGGAGGTGACGATATCGCCGGGACGCTGGGCATTGCCGTCGACCATGTTTTCAACGAGGCCGACGATGCCGACCACATTGACCTTGGCCTTGCGGCTTGCCAGCGTGTGCAGGAGGCCGGTGACGGCGGCCGCGCCGCCCATGTCGCCCTTCATCTCGTCCATGCCGGCGGCTGGCTTGATCGAGACACCGCCGGAATCGAACACCACGCCCTTGCCGACGAAGGCGATGGGCGCTTCCTTGCCCTTGCCGCCCTGCCATTCCATGATCGCAAGCCGCGCCGGGCGCACCGACCCTTGGGCGACACCGAGCAGCGAGCCCATGCCCAGCTTCTTCATGTCCTTGGGGTCGAGAATCTCGACCTTCACATCGAGCTTCTTCAGTTCCTCGATACGTTCGGCAAATTCAACCGGTCCGAGAATATTGGCGGGCTCATTGACGAGGTCGCGCGCCAGGATAACGCCTTCCGCCACGGCTTCGGCATTGGCAAAGGCCTTCTTTGCCGCCTGCGGATCGGCCACGAGAAGGGTGATCTTGGCCGAGGATTTGTCGTCCCGGCTCTCGTCATTCCTGCCCTTCTTCGTCTTGTACTTGTCAAACGTATAGGCGCGCAGCAGGATGCCGAGCGCAAAATCCGCGGCATTTTCACCCGACACGTCCGCACCCGGCAACGCCAGAACCACGGAAACATGCTTGGCCTTGCCGATCTTCGAGAAGGCCGAACCGCCCAGTTTCAGCCAGTCATCGGCTTTCAGCTTGGCCGGATCGCCGGCGCCGACCAGCACCAGGCGGTCAAGCTCGGTGCCGCTGGGTGCAAGCGTGCTCAGGCTCGCTGCAAGTTTTCCCTTGAAATCCGAGACATCGATGATACGCGACAGCAACGCCTGCCCGACGACAGATTCGGCTTCCTGCGCGGCCTTGCCTTCGGCTGCCAGAAGCAAAATTGCGGTTCCGTTTTCGACGGCAGCAAACTTTGCAAAACTGATGGATGGTCGTTTGGACATGATATCTCCAGATTGAACAAATTGTGACTTCCTAATTCATCAAAGTTGATGAATGAAGTGGGTAACGATAGGTATCGGGCGCTAACACCTTGTTAACCAGCTTTCTTCGCCTATTTTTAGCCAAGCCTGACTAGATTGAACATATAACGGGTTCGTCCCATAGTGCGGCAAAATAATGCCATGGATTGCATGGCATACATCAAATGGTCGTTCATCCGTGAGCGGCAAGTCGACAAACAAGGTGGCGGAACTCTTTTGCGAAACATGACATGCGCCTGATTGAGTATTACATCTTGCGACGCATCGTCGTCATGTTTCTGGCAGTCCTCCTGTCAGCGGTCGGCATTACGTGGATCGTCCAGGTCCTCGGCCGCATCAACTTCCTGACCACCAGCGGCCAGAGCTTCTTCTACATCCTGAAGTTCAGCTCCAACCTGCTTCCCGCCGCTTTTCCCGTCGTCATGCCGTTCGCGCTGGTCATTGCCGTGACGCAGACGCTGTCGACGATGAACCAGGATTCGGAACTCGTCGTCATCAATGCCTCGGGCGCGCCGCGCTCCACGGTCATCCGGCCCGTCCTGCTCTTTGCCGTCGTCGTCGCCGGTCTTTCATTCGTCATCGCCAATTTCATCGCCCCGTATTCGCAGATGAGCATGCGGCAGATGCTGGCCGACGCCCGCTCCGACGTGATCAATCTCGTCGTGCAGCAGGGCTCGTTCCAGCGGCTGGACAAGGATCTTTATCTGCAGATTGAAAGCCGCGATGCCAACGGCGCCATCAAGGGCCTGTTCGTGTCCGATTCGCGCGATCCGGTGACCGACCTCCTCTACTATTCGAAGGACGGCCTCGTCGTCGACAAGGGCAACCAGAGCCTTTTGGTCATGAAGGACGGCGAAATCGACCGCCGCGACGTGAAGACCGGCGATGTGTCGATCATCAAGTTCAACACCTATGCTCTTGATCTTGCTGAATTTTTGCCATCGGACGACAAGGACGTCACCATCTTCCCGAAGGATCGTCCGCTGAACTATCTGATGAACCCGGACCCGAACGATACGGTCTATCAGCAGAAACCGCTGCGCTACACCTCGGAGCTGGCCAAACGGCTGACCGACTGGATGTATCCCATCGTTTTCGCCTTCATTTCGCTGGCCGCCGCCGCGGATTCGCGTTCGCATCGGGAGGCGCGCATTTCGGCCTCCTTCACGGCGATCACGTTGAGCCTGATCGTCTTCTGGATCAGCTATTCCAGCGGACAGGCTTCGGAAAAGAATGAAAGCGTCATTCCCTTCCTCTTTGTTTTCCCGGTTCTTGTTACCCTGTCGGCCATCTATGCATTGGCGACGAATCGTCAGATCGGCATGCCGGCAAAGCTGGCCGACTTCTTCAAGAACGGGTTTTCGTCACCACAGGCGGCCCTTGCAGGTGCCAAGACAAAGCTGCTAAATCCCCGCTCCGGACGTGGAGCGCGTGACGAATGATAGGCTGGACACTCGGACGTTACTTCTTTCTCCGCTACGTGACGATCACCTGCTATTTCCTCATGGGAAGTTTTGCGCTCGCCCTCATCCTCGATTTCACCGAGCTGTCGAGCAAGCTGGCCGCCCTGCCGGAATATTCCTCCATTCAGGCATTCGGCCTGTCCGTGATGCGCATTCCCTACATCATGCAGCAGGTGTTTCCGTTCATCGCGCTGTTTTCGGCAATGACCACGCTGATCTCGCTCAACCGGAAATACGAGCTTGTCGTGGCACGCTCCGTCGGTGTCTCGGCCTGGCAGTTTCTCCTGCCCGCCTGCACCGGTGCGTTTTTGTTCGGCCTTCTCGCCGTCCTGATCGTCAATCCCCTCGCCGCCTATGGCTTTGAGAAAAGCGAGGCTGTTCAGGCGGCCTGGCGCAGTGGAAAAACCAACGATACAACCGACGATCGCGTGCCGTGGCTGCGCCAGAAAACCGATGAAGGCGAGACCATCATCGGTGCCAAGAATATCGTCAACCGCGGGTTGCGTTTGGTCGATGCTTCCTTCATCCGGCTGGACAAGAACAAGGACATTATCGAGCGTCTCGACGCCAAAACCGCTGACCTGGAAGACGGCTACTGGCAGTTGACGGACGTGACGAAATTCGTGCTGGGCGAGACACCTGTTTCACCGGGCGATGTCCGCATCGCAACGCATCTTCGGCCTGAATTCGTTGAAGAAAGTCTGGCCCGGCCCGAGACAATTCCTTTTTTTGAGCTGCGTAACAAAATTGCCGCAGCTCGCTCTTTTGGCTATCCAGCCAATGCTTTTGACATGCATTTCCAGTCTTTGCTGGCTTTGCCTGCCCTTTTAATGGCGATGACCCTAATCGCCGCGACGGTTTCGCTGAAATTTGTTCGCTTTGGCCAATCTGGGACGATGATTCTGGGTGGCGTCCTCGCGGGCTTCGTGCTTTATGTCGTCACAGTTGTGGTCAAGGCATTCGGAAATGCGGGATTCGTTCCGCCTTTCGTTGCCGCTTGGACTCCGGTCCTGATCGCAACTTTTTTTGGGGTCTCCTTTCTGCTGCACAAGGAGGATGGTTAGAGTGGGATTGAATGTAACGCGCTCGGTGTTGCCGACGTGGCTCGCACGGCTTATGTGCGGGACGGCCGTGCTATGCCTTGCAGGCGGGATTTCGTTCCCGGCCTTGGCCCAGACAAATGATGCCCTCGCAGGTAATTTCAAGACGAATCCGAATGCGCAGATGCTGCTGGAATCGGATGAACTCGTCTATGATATCAATGCCAAGACGATTTCAGCCGTCGGCGGCGTGAAGATCGAATATGACGGCAACCGCCTCGTTGCCCGTCAGGTCACCTATGACCAGAAGACCGGCCGCCTGAAGGCCGTCGGCAAGGTCGAGATCGTCGAAAAGGACGGCAACCGCATCTATGCGGAAAATCTCGATGTCACCGATGACTTCAAGGAAGGTTTCGTCAACACGCTGCGCGTCGAGGCTGCGGATAACACGCGCTTCGCGGCGGAAAGCGCCGAACGCATCGGCGGCGAAATCACCAAGTTCAACAACGGTATTTATACCGCCTGCGAGCCCTGCCGCGACAAGCCGGGCAAGGCCCCGCTCTGGCAGGTGCGCGCCCAGAAGATCGTCTGGAACGGCAAGAACAAGACCATCCGGTTCGAACGCGGACGCTTCGAGCTGTTCGGCATGCCCCTGGCCTTCCTGCCGGCGTTTGAAATCGCCGATCCGACCGTGAAGCGCAAAAGCGGCTTCCTGATGCCGAGTTACAGATACGAGACGAATCTCGGCTATGGCGTCAGCGTTCCCTATTTCTGGGCGCTTGCACCCAATTATGACCTGACCCTGACCGGCACCGGCTATACGAAGCAGGGCTTCCTGGCCGACGCGGAATGGCGCCATCGCCTGGAAAACGGCGAGTACAGCATCCGTGTCGCCGGCATCAGCCAGCAGAAGCCCGGTGAGTTCGACGCGACTAACGATCAGGAAGACCACGACAATACCGGCCGCGGCATGATCGGTTCCAAAGGCGCTATTCACATCAACCCGCGCTGGACCCTCGGCTGGGATGCGATGGTGCAGTCGGACAAGGCCTTTGCCTATCGCTATGGCCTCGAAGGCTATGCGGACTACAACAAGACCGACCAGATCTACCTGACCGGCCTGCATGACCGAAACTATTTTGACCTGCGGCTCTACAAGTTTCACGTTCAGGAAGGTTACTCGGATTCAAACTCGGCTTCGTCTGAGAACAAGCAGCCCTGGGTTCTGCCAAGTCTCGACTATGCCTATATCCCCACCCAGCCTCTTGCCGGCGGCGAGTTGAACTTCAACTTGAACGTGCAGGCGCTGTATCGCGACAAGGAAGATGGCACGGCGTCGACAGGTCTGACACGCTCCGGCTATCTCTCGGGCATCAAGGGCAATGACGGCCGCATCACCGGCGAAGTCGAGTGGAAGCGTACATTCATTACCGATAGCGGCCTTGTCCTGACACCCATTCTCGCGCTGCGCGGCGATGGCATGTATGTCGACTCGAATTCCGTTGGCGTCACCCGCGACCAGGCCTTCCGCGGCATGGCAACCGCCGGGCTCGAAGCCAAATACCCGATCCTGTTCACGGCAGCCAATTCAACCCATGTGCTTGAACCGACGGCACAGCTCTTTATCCGCAACAACGAGCCCTATGCCGGCCAGATGCCGAACGAAGATGCGCAAAGCTTCGTCTTCGATGCATCAAGCCTGTTCGAACGGGACAAGTTCTCGGGTTACGACCGCGTCGAGGGCGGCACACGCGCCAATCTGGGTATTCGCTATTCCGGCACGTTCAACAACGGCCTGTCGCTCAACGGCATTGCCGGTCAATCGTTCCAGCTTGGCGGCGTGAATTCCTTTGCCTCGCAGGATTTTGTCAATGCGGGCGCGGAGTCGGGACTGGAAACAGCACGTTCCGACTATGTTGCGATGATCGGCGCCAACTACGGCGCCTATACGCTGACGACGGGCGGCCGCTTCGACAAGGATACGTTCGAGGTTCATCGTGCCGAAGTCGCAGCGACGGGCGCCGGCAAATACGGCTCGGTTTTCGGGAAATACGCATTCATCGGCGCTCAGCCCACCTATGGCTTCACCGAGGACAGGCAGGAAGTCACCCTTGGCGGCACGGCCAAGCTGACACCGAACTGGCGCCTTCTCGGCTCGGGCACCTACGATATCGTGCATGACACGCTGGTGAAGCGTACGGCAGCGATTGCCTATGACGATGAGTGCTTCACCTACCAGATGTACTATACGCAGCAACGGCCCATCACCAGCACTGGTACGGCCGGCGACACGACAACGACGTACGGTTTCCAGATTTCCTTCCGTACGCTGTGGGAATTCGGCAAGCCTGTCGATATTGGCGGCATTTGATTATTTCTTTTCAACTGGCCGCCCTTGCGGCCAGTCATGCTTTTGCCTTAGTAAAACGGCAATAAGACGGAAATGAATCTCACAGGAATGGATTTTACCGGTCATTTTTGTCAAAATGGTCAAAAGAGATCCATAATGATCGGATAATGTGGAACATGATGGTGAGGAAGCACATTCTTGCGGCGGCGATTGTTACCGCTTTGGGCTCGGGCCTGGCGGCCGGCATTTCGCTGCCTGCTCAAGCGAGCGACGTCAAGGTAATCGTCAATGGAATGCCGATTACCGATTATGACATTGCCCGGCGCGCGGCCTTTCTGAAGCTGCAGCACAAGAAGGGCAACCTGCCGCAGATGGCGCGGGAGGAACTCACCGACGACATGTTGAAACGCCAGGAAATGCGGCGGCTGAACATCGTCGTTTCCGACACCGAAGTGAATCAGGCCTTCGAGCGCTTTGCCACCAACAACAAGATGACCCTTGCCCAGCTCACCGGTGTCCTCGACAAGGCCGGTGTGACTGCCGACCATTTCAAGGAATATATCCGCCTGCAGATGGGCTGGGGCCGTGCCCTCAGCACCCGCAACCGGTCGCAGGGCGGCAGCCGCGTGTCCGAGCAGGATGCCGTGCAGCGTATGCTGAAGGACGGCGGCAAGAAGCCCGTCTCGACCGAATTCACATTGCAGCAGGTCATTTTCGTTGTTCCGGCCGCCGATCGCGGCAACATCGCCAAGCGCCGCAACGAGGCCAATGCGCTGCGCGCCAAGTTCAATGGCTGTGACTCAACGCGCGATATGGCCAAGGGCATACTGGACGTGACCGTCCGCGATCTCGGCCGTTTCGTCGAACAGGAACTGCCGCCGGAATGGTCGAAGCAGGTCACCGCCACCTCCGCCGGGCACGCGACCACCACGCTCGACACCGACAAGGGCGTCGAATTCCTCGGTGTCTGCGCAACGCGCCAGCTTTCCGATGATCGCGTCGCCCGCCTTGTTTTCTCGCAGGAAGCGGCAGCGGCCAACCAGAAGCCCGATGCCACGGCGGAAGCGGTCAACAAGCAATATCTCGATGATCTCCGGAAAAAGGCATCCATCGTCAATCGATGATGGTATTGCCTTCCCATGAGCAGCATCCTCGCCGTAAGCTCCGGTGATCCCTCCGGAATCGGACCTGACATAGCGCTTGCCGCATGGGCATTGCGCGCGTCGATGCGTCTGCCTGCGTTTTTTCTGCTTGGCGACGAAAAGCTCATCGCCGCACGTGCGGCACGGCTCGGCATGGATTGCCCCATCGAAATCACCACGCCGGAAGATGCCGACAGGGTTTTCGGGCGGGCTTTGCCGGTTGTTCCCCTGCAAAACCGGCAAATCGACCGCCCCGGCATTCCGCTCGCCGAAAATGCCGCCGGAACGATCGAGGCGATCGAGCGCGCAGTCGAATACACGCTTTCCGGCCGTGCCAGTGCCGTTGTCACCTGCCCCATCGCCAAGAAGCCGCTCTATGAGGCGGGGTTCCGCTTTCCCGGCCATACGGAATTCCTGGCGCATCTGGCCAGTGAACAGCTCGGCCGCGAGGTCACACCCGTCATGATGCTGGCAGGGCCCCTGCTGCGCGCGGTTCCCGTGACCATCCACATTGCCCTTGCCCGTGTTCCCGAAGTGCTGGATACCGCCCGGATCGTCACCATTTCACGCATCACGGCGCAGGCGCTGAAAAGCCAGTTCGGCATCGCCAATCCGCGCCTTGCCATTGCCGGGCTCAATCCGCATGCGGGCGAAGGCGGCGCCATGGGCCTGGAAGACGAAGAGATCGTCCGCCCGGCGGTTGAAATCCTGCGCAATGAGGGCATCGATGCACGCGGGCCGCTGCCGGCCGACACGATGTTCCACGCGGCGGCGCGTGCCAGCTATGACGCGGCGATCTGCATGTATCACGACCAGGCGCTCATCCCGGCCAAGACGCTGGGCTTCGACGACAGCGTGAACGTAACGCTCGGCCTGCCCTTCGTGCGCACCTCGCCCGACCACGGCACGGCATTCGATATCGCCGGATCGGGCAAGGCCAAGCCGGACAGCTTCATCGCCGCATTGCGCCTGGCGGGTGAACTCGCCTCCCATCGCTCCAGCCCGGAAAACAACGCCGCATGAGCATCGACAGCCTCCCCCCTCTGCGCGATGTGATCGACCGGCACGAGCTGATGGCCAAAAAATCCCTCGGCCAGAATTTCCTGCTCGATCTCAACCTGACCGCCAAGATCGCGCGGCAGGCCGGCGATCTCAAGGGACAGACCGTCATCGAGGTCGGCCCTGGCCCCGGCGGCCTGACCCGCGCCCTGCTGGCGCAGGGTGCCCATGTGATTGCCATTGAACGCGACGAGCGCTGCCTGGCGGCACTGCAGGAAATTTCCGATCATTATCCCGGCCGCCTGCAAGTCATATCAGGCGATGCGCTGGAGACGGATTTCAAGGCGCTGGCGGGGGACGGCACGGTCAAGATCGTCGCCAACCTGCCCTACAATGTCGGCACGCAGCTGTTGATCGGCTGGCTCTTGAGCGAGCCGTGGCCGCCCTTCTATGCCTCGCTGACGCTGATGTTCCAGCGCGAAGTGGCCGAGCGCATCGTGGCAAAGCCGGCCTCTGATGCCTATGGCCGCCTCGGCGTGCTGGCGGGCTGGCGCACGGAGGCAAAAATAACCTTCGACGTGCCGCCTCAGGCCTTTACCCCGCCACCGAAGGTGACGTCCTCGGTGGTCCACCTTGTTCCGCGCGCAAGCCCGCTGGCCTGCGATGCGACCATGCTCGGCCGTGTCACGCAGGCGGCCTTCGGCCAGCGCCGCAAGATGCTGCGCCAGAGCATCAAGCCACTCGGCGGTGAAGCGCTGCTGGCCAAAGTCGGGATTGATCCCACACGCCGCGCCGAAACACTGTCCATTGATGAGTTTGTAGCGCTGGCCAACGCGGTTTAGGTGTGGGTTAGGGGAAAACGTTGGTAAATCTTGCATAACCATTGTGCGTGGTTCGACAAGCTCACCATGAGGGAGATGGGTGGGCTGCAGGGTTAGCCGGAAACATTGCAGAATAAAGCTCCCTGCAATCCTCACTCTCCCTCATGGTGAGCTTGTCGAACCACGCACAATGTTCCTGCAGATATCAGATGACCTGCACCGTCAATCTAGCTTTTCATCCAACAGAGCACTGACGAAATCGAACAGGCCGGGACACCGGTCCCGGCGCAGGCGTTCGGCCGTCACGATGGACTGGACCTCGTGATAGGCACGGTCCAGATCCTTGTTGACGATGACGTAATCATAGGAACGCCAGCGTTCGATCTCGTTGCGCGCATTGTGCAGGCGCATGTCGATGACTTCTTTCGTGTCTTCGGCGCGGCGGTGCAGCCGCAGCTTCAGGTCGGCCATGGACGGCGGCAGAATGAAGATGCTGACGACATCGCCCTTCATCTTGTCCTGCAACTGCAGCGCGCCCTGCCAGTCGATGTCGAACAGCATATCCTGCCCGTCGGCAAGGGCGTTTTCCGCCGCCTCACGCGGCGTGCCATAGAAATTGCCATGCACCTCGGCCCATTCGATCAGTTCATCGCTGTCGCGCAGGCGCTCGAATTCGCGCACCGAAATAAAATGATAATGCACGCCGTCGATCTCGCTGGCGCGGCGCGGACGGGTGGTGACGCTGATCGACAGGGACAGTTCCAGCTTTTCCTTGTCGTTGAGCAGCAGACGGGCAATGGTCGACTTGCCGGCACCCGATGGCGACGACAGCACCAGCATGAGGCCGCGGCGCTTGATGCTGTTTGAGGCGTTGAGCATGTTTACTCCAGATTCTGTATTTGCTCGCGCAATTGATCCACAACCGCCTTGAGGTCAAGTCCAATCGACGTGATGGAGGCCGCATTGGACTTGGAGCAGAGTGTATTCGCCTCGCGGTTAAATTCCTGTGTCAGAAAATCCAGCTTGCGCCCAACACCGTTGCCATCGCGCAGCAGCGTGCGGGCGGCGGCCACATGCATCTCCAGACGGTCCAGCTCTTCCTGGATATCGGCCTTGGTGGCGAGAAACGCCGCCTCCATGTGCAGCCGCGCTTCATCGAGAGCCGGAGATGCATCGAGCAGCAGTGCAACCTGTGCCGCCAATCTCGACCGGACGGCGTCGAGCGTCCGGCTCGGATCGCGCCGCGCCTCCCCGGTCAGCCGTTCCACCGCATCGATCTGGGTGCTCAGTATATCGCCGAGCGCCTTGCCCTCGGTCTCGCGGTTGCGCGCAAGCTGCACCAGCGTCTCGTCGAGGACCGCCAGCACGGCCGCTTCGATCTCGGCCTGGTCTTCATCCGTCAACACGTCCTGCGGCGCTTCCAGAACGCCGCGCAGCGCCATCAGGCCTTCCGGGGTGGACGGTGCCAGACCGAAGTCCGCACGCAGCTGGGCGGCGATCCCTGCCAATTCCCTCAGCAGCGGTTCGTTGATGAGCGCCCTGGCATCGCCGGCGCTGCGGTCAACGGTCAGGGCCGCCTGGAAATTGCCACGCTTGAAATGCTGGCTGAACAGCGCGCGCGCCTTCTGCTCCACGGCTTCGAACCCCGCGGGCAGCCGGAACCGCACATCGAGCCCCTTGCCGTTCACCGATTTGATTTCCCATGAAATCTGCGCCCCGGCGCTGTTCCGGAGGTGACGGGCAAAACCCGTCATGCTTTGCAATGACATTTTTCCCCCAAAGTCCGAAAGGACAAAGGCCTGATCGAAACCAGGCCTTCCGATATTATTCCTGTGTCGGCGCGCTGTCGTCCGCCGCAGACGGCTTGGCATTCTTGTCGCCGGTGGCGGCCTTGGCAGCCTCGTCGACACGGTTCTTCTCGACGGTGCGCCAGCGCTTCACATTGTCGTTGTGGTCATCCAGCGTTTCGGCGAAGACATGCCCGCCGGTTCCATCAGCCACGAAGTAGAGGTCCTTGGTCTGCGAGGGATGCGCAACCGCTTCCAGCGCATCGCGACCCGGATTGGCAATCGGACCGGGCGGCAGGCCATTGATCGTATAGGTGTTGTAGGGCGTCGGCTTCTCCAGATCCGATTTCAGGATCGGGCGGTCGGCCGGCTTGCCCTTGCCGCCGAACAGGCCATAGATGATCGTCGGATCGGACTGCAGGCGCATCCGCTTGTTCAGGCGGTTGATGAACACGGCGGCGACGCGCGGACGCTCATCGGCCTTGCCGGTCTCCTTCTCGACGATGGACGCCAGCGTGACGAATTCCTCGATGGTCTTGAGCGGAATGCTCTGGTCGCGGCGCGCCCAGATATCCTCGACCAGTTTCTTCTGGTCGGCCTGCATCTTCTTGATGATTTCCTCGCGCGTCATGCCGCGGGAGAAGCGCTGCGTGTTGGCGAACAGCGTGCCTTCCGCCGGAACGACCGCCGGCAATGCTCCCACCAGCGCATCGTCCTCGCTGACACGCTGCAGAATCTGGTCGACGGTCAGGCCTTCGGGAACGGTCAGCGAATGCAGGACAGACTTGCCGCTGCGCAGAAGGTCCATGATGTCACGCATCGAGGCGTGCGCCTTGATCTCGTACTCGCCGGCCTTCATGTCACGCTGAAAGCCATAGGCCTGAACGCCATATTTGAACACGCGGCCATCGGTGATGATGCCGCGGCGTTCGAGGCCATCGGCGATTTCGACGATGCCGCTGCCGTTCTTGACGACATAATTGGTGGTGACTTCCGTCGGGCCGGGTTCGTTGAAGGCGACCTTGCCGAAATAGACCGCGGCAGCGGCGGCAATCACCAGAAGCACCACGAGCGACAGCATGAAATTGGCGAAGACAACGATCTGGCTGCGCGCCCGGCGCGAGCGGCGCCGGGGTGCGGGCGGCGGCGTGCCCGGTTCGGGGCGCAGGGCCTCGGATGCCGACTGCGGGACAATCGGATTGCGCTCCGGCGCGCTGGCGGCGGCTGAACCGTTCGTCTCTTCAGACTGCTGATCTGAGCTCACACGGGCACCTCGAGCATGTTTTTCCGGTTGGAACCGGTATTATTTTGATTGCGAATATGGCGAAAGCGCGAAAACGCTTCCGCCACTGCTTCAATCACTGTTGATAACGCCGCAAAACCAGCGAAGCGTTGGTACCGCCAAAACCAAAGGAATTGGAAAGAGCCACATCGACGGTGCGATGCCGCGGCTTGTGCGGGACCAGATCGATCTTTGTCTCGACCGATGGCTTGTGCAGATTGAGCGTGGCCGGAGCGACATTGTCGCGAATGGCCAGCGCACAGAAGATGGCTTCGGTCGAACCGGCTGCACCCAGGAGATGGCCGATGGAAGACTTTGTCGACGACATCGACACTTTCGGAGCGGCATCGCCCAGAACACGTTCAACGGCCGCCAGCTCAATCGTATCGGCCATCGTCGATGTGCCGTGCGAATTGATGTAGTCGACCTGATCCGGGGTAATGCCTGCGCGCTTCAGCGCCATTTCCATGGAGCGCTGCGCACCCTCGCCGCTCTCGGACGGAGCGGTGATGTGGTAGGCATCGCCGGACAGGCCGTAGCCGATAACCTCGGCGTAAATCTTCGCCCCGCGGGCCAGCGCATGTTCCAGCTCTTCCAGCACGACGATACCGGCACCTTCGCCCATGACGAAACCATCGCGGTCATCGTCGTAGGGACGCGAGGCCGCTGTCGGATCATCGTTGCGGGCCGTGGACAAGGCCTTGCAGGCGGCAAAGCCGGCCAGCGAGATGCGGCTGACGGGTGATTCCGTTCCACCGGCAACCATCACATCGGCATCACCGAAGGCGATGAGACGCGATGCATCGCCGATCGCATGCGCGCCGGTCGAGCAGGCGGTGACAACCGAATGGTTCGGGCCGCGCAGCTTGTGCTTGATGGAGACCTGGCCGGAAGCCAGATTGATCAGACGTCCGGGAATGAAGAACGGCGAAATGCGGCGTGGACCCTTGTCGCGCAGCGTATAGCCGGCTTCGACAATGCCCTCGAGACCGCCGATACCCGAACCGATGAGAACACCCGTGGCGATCTGGTCCTCGTCGCTTTCCGGTGCCCATTTGGCATCGGCAAGCGCCTGGTCAGCGGCAGCCATGGCATAAATGATAAAGGGATCAACCTTGCGCTGTTCCTTCGGTTCCATCCAATCGTCCGGATTGAATGTGCCATCGGAGCCATCGCCGACTGGAATGCGGCAGGCAATCTTGCAAGGCAGATCTTCAACTTCAAACTCTGTGACCCGCCGCGCACCGCTCTGGCCAGCCAGGAGGCGGGACCATGTGTGCTCAACACCGGATGCAAGAGGAGAAACCAGCCCAAGGCCGGTTATGACAACGCGCCTCATGGCCGATCCTTCAATGTCATATTCAGCATGATATTTTCCAAGGGCCCTGCGCAGGTTCCGACAAAGGCAATCTGCCGCCTGTCAAAATTCCTGCGCTGCCGGGCCGAATGAAAATCAGGCTTGTGCTTTATCGATGAACTTGACGGCATCGCCGACTGTCAGAATTGTCTCGGCAGCATCATCAGGAATTTCAACGCCGAATTCTTCTTCGAAAGCCATCACGAGCTCGACAGTATCAAGGCTGTCTGCGCCCAGATCGTCGATGAAGCTCGCACCATCGGTGACTTTCTCGGCATCAACGCCCAGATGTTCAATAACGATTTTCTTGACGCGTTCTGCAGTATCACTCATGTGGAAACCTCAACCTGTTTGTTTTTCTCCATGCCTTGGTTAGCGGCACGGATGACTCTAATCAAGCAATAAGATGGCAGGTCAGCCTTGTTTAACAGCTAAAACCCCTCATCCCAGCCACTTCTTCCTCACGGAATGGAAAAGGCATCAAATCGATTTGACACCCTGACTTGGTGCGCGACTTATCACGCTTTATTCACGGTCTCAATCGCATAAATGTGATTGCGACGTAAACGCCCGGCGCAAAGGTGCAGCCGGGCGGGATGGTTCTGTCGACACAAGCAGGCGACCAGCGGACTTGACCGGTGGTTCTTCCCGTTCAAAGCTCCAGTTTGATCTGGCGGGATGAAGCACCCACCATAATTTTGCTGGGCGGCACCAGTTTCCATGTTTCCTTGTCAGTATCCCAGATGCTCTGCATTCGAGGCAGAATTTTAACAGTCACTTTTTTCTTTTCACCAGACTTCAGATCCACTTTTTCCCAACCGACAAGCCGTTTAGGTGGCTCCTCTGCCGTTGAAGGAAACTGAATATAGACTTGCGGCACCTCTTTTCCGGAAACCGTACCGGTATTTTCAACGGAAAAGGATACTGTTTTCGTGCCGTCCGTGCCGTCCGTGTCCACCCGCAAATCCGAATACGAAAAACTGGTGTAAGACAGACCAAAGCCGAATTCAAACAACGGCGCTACGCTTTTCGCATCGTACCAGCGGTACCCGACCTCAAGTCTTTCGGAATAAACCGGATTTTCAGGCCAGCTTCCACCACCTGTCGGGGTGTCAGTTTCCTTTTTCGGAAAGGTAATCGGCAGTTTTCCTGAAGGGTTGATCTTGCCGAACAAGATATTCGCAATAGCCGGTCCGCCGTTTTCACCAGGATACCAAGCTTCCACAACAGCTGCCACATCTTCGATCCAAGGCATCAGGATAGGATTTCCACTTTCGATAATGACGATCGTGTTTTTATTGACAGCGGCTACCTTCGTTACCAAGTCGTCTTGATTGCTGGGTTTGTCTTTGCCATCGCGAACAACGCTCAAACTGAGCGAGAGCGACGTCACTCCCTCACCTGAGGGCTGATCGACAACGACAATTGCCACGTCTGATGTTTTCGCCAGCTCGACGGCAGCATCTATTTCTTGTGCCGTGTAGGGACGAAACGGCTGTAGACGGTCGTCGTGTCCGCCATAACGTACTTCAGTATTCGGTGCGGCATCCTTGATTGCCCGAACGATCGACGTTCGTACCAGCGCCCACGGAACAGGCCACCAGAAGCATCCTGAACGTCCTTCATGTAGTTTCACGTCCCCGCACGTGTCGTAACTGCCCCAAACTGGGTGCCTGGTACTTCCAGAACCACCACCTGACAAGACTGCGTCATCGGCATGGGCGCCAATAACCGCGATCTTTCTCAGTTTCACTGCGTTCAATGGCAGGAGGTGTGTATTGGGTGCGGCACTGGCTGGCTGGTCTAATTGCTGATTTTTAAGCAGAACGATCGATTCTTCAGCCACTCTTTGCGCGACTGCTGCACCGCTTTCGAAATCGATTTTTGGTTCAAAGTCTTTGACTTTGTTATCGACTGGCGGATTGTCCATAACACCGACCTTAATCATCGTTCGCAGCTTGCGCCGTACCATATCATCCAGACGGGATATGGAGATGATTCCGTCATTCAGAAGCGGCTTCACTTTAGCGGGAAGAAACCACTCAGCCGCCAGATAATCCTCTTCCTCATCGACACCAGCATTGATCGCGTCAGCGGTAGAATGTATGGCTTTCCAATCAGTCTGAACCTGCCCCTTGAACCCCCACTCATTCTTGAGAATTTCTGTCAACGTGTGATAATGCTGGCAAGCAAATATATCAGCGGGATATTTATCAAGTCTGAGCTTGTTGTATGAGCACATGACGTTGCCCGGCTCGGCCTCCCGAACGGCAATCTCGAAGGGCAGCATGTAAATCTCTCGCAGCGTGCGTTCGCCGATCGCGCTGCTGCCTGTCGTGCGATAAGCCTCCTGTTCATCACCCACCATATGTTTGATCGTTGCAATTACCTGCTGGCTCTGGGTGCCTTTTGTACGCCATGCCAAAAGCTTGCCTGCAAGGACCGGATCCTCTCCCAGATATTCAAACATGCGACCCGAACGTGGATCGCGGACCATGTTGGCGCCGCCACCCAACCCCATGCCATAACCCTGCGCGCGCAGTTGTTTGGCGATTTCAACACCGTAATCATAAGAAAGTTTTTCATCCCAACTTGCCGCAACAGCAAGCGTTGCCGGGAAAGTCGTGCTGGCGAACTTTGTCGCGCCCGAGCCCGTCGATGAGTCGACTATCGTCAGCTCCGGAATATTGAGTCGTGGCAGCCCCGGAATGTGCCCAGCCCCGCCCCCGCCGGTTTCACCCATATTTTTGTGATCCGTGCGGATGAATTGCAGCTTCTCATCGAGCGACATTTGCGCAACGAGATTGGCGGCACGAACATCGGCAGGGTCAACTGCACGCTGTTCGTCGCTGCCTGTGTCTGCTTTCCGGGCATCCGCATTGTTCGGCTTAGGCTCACCGCCCCCTGCGGGAGGTTGCATGATCTCCGGAACAGCGGTGTTTTGGCTGCCTTCAGCCGTCGCGCCGGCCGAATAGGTTCCCGTACCAGCGCTTGCTGATTTTTCGTCGTTGTTGCAGGCGGACGTGAAAATCGGAATGAGAGATAAAACGAAAGCGTTCAACAGGGATTTTTTCAAAACAATTTCCTCCTCGAAATGTTCTTGGTATAATTGTTTTGATGGTCGAAATAATTCGGGCAAAGATCAATTCTACAATAGTCTAGGGTCAGGCCCTTCAGGGTCAGGACCCTGGTGCCGTGAAAAACAAAACCCCGGACGTTTCCGCCCGGGGCTTTGGAATACTGGCTGGCCTGACCTGGCTCAGATCATCGCCATGCCGCCGTTGACGTGGATCGTCTGGCCGGTGACGTAGGAAGCCTCGTTGCTGGCGAGATAGACCACGGAGGATGCCACCTCTTCGCCTGTCCCCATGCGGCGCATCGGGATGGCGGACATGATGCCTTCCTTCTGCTTGTCGTTCAGCTTGTCCGTCATGGCCGATTCGATGAAACCGGGCGCAACGCAATTGACCGTGACGTTGCGGCTGGCGATCTCAGCCGCGAGCGCCTTGGAAAAACCGATAAGGCCGGCCTTGGACGCGACATAGTTGGTCTGGCCCGGATTGCCGGTCACGCCGACAACCGAGGTGATGTTGATGATGCGGCCATAGCGGCGGCGCATCATCGGATGGGTCAGTTCGCGGGTCAGGCGGAACACGGCGGTCAGGGTGACCTCCAGCACATTGTCCCAATCGGCATCGCTCATGCGCACGAACAGGCCGTCCTTGGTGATGCCGGCATTGTTGACGAGAATTTCGACGCCTTCGAGATCAGCTTCGGCCTTTTCGCCCAGCGCTTTCACTTCATCACGGTTCGACAGGTTGGCCGGGAAAATCTTGACCCGTTCGCCAAGCTCGTTTGCCAGCGCCTCGAGTTTTTCGACGCGCGTGCCATGCAGGCCGACAATGGCGCCCTGCGCATGCAGCGCCCGGGCAATGGATTCGCCGATACCGCCGCTGGCGCCGGTTATGAGAGCCTTGCGGCCTGTCAGGTCAAACATTGCTCAATCCCTTCCGTTCACACGTTCAGCGCGGCAACGGCCGCGTCAATATCATCCGGCGCGCCGACGGCGACACCGGAAATGTCCTTGTTGATGCGGCGCGCAAGGCCGGTCAAAACCTTGCCCGCACCAATCTCGTAGAGTGTCGTTACGCCATTGGCGCCGAACCATTCGACCGTTTCGCGCCAGCGGACCTGGCCCGTCACCTGCTCGACCAGCAACGCCGCGATCACATCGGCCGACGTCACCGGAGCCGCGCGCACATTGGCGATCAGCGGCACGACAGGATCGTGCTTGGCCACATTTGCCAGCGCCTCGCGCATGGCATCGGCGGCCGGTGCCATCAGCGCGGAATGGAAAGGTGCGGAGACCGGCAGCATGATGGCGCGCTTGGCGCCCCGTTCCGTCGCCAGCGCCGCGGCCGCCTCGACCGGCGCCTTCGAGCCGGAAATGACGATCTGGCCGCCGCCATTGTCATTGGCGATCTGCACCGGGCCTTCGAGCGCGGCATCGGCGCAGACAGCGGCGACAACCTCGTGCTCAAGCCCGATAATGGCGGCCATCGCGCCGGCTCCGGCGGGAACCGCCTGCTGCATGGCATTGCCGCGGATGCGCAGGAGCCGCGCCGTATCGGCGAGCGAGAATGTTCCGGCAGCGCACAGCGCCGAATATTCGCCGAGCGAATGACCGGCGACATAGGCGACCTTGTCCCTGATCGATATGCCGCGCGCTTCCAGCACGCGGATGACGGCGATGGACACCGCCATCAGGGCCGGCTGCGCATTGGCGGTCAGTGTCAGGGTTTCTTCCGGGCCGTCCCAGATGATGGCGGAGAGCTTTTCACCAAGCGCATCGTCGACCTCGTCGAACACCGCCCTGGCTTCGGCAAAATTGTCGGCCAATGCCTTGCCCATGCCGACGGCCTGACTGCCCTGACCGGGGAAGGTGAATGCTATGGACATGGGGCGTGCCTCCGGATTTCTGCTTGATCGTCGTCAATCTGCCGCGCGATGTGCCTATCGGCAAGCCCGAAGTCAAGCTTTCATGCGCCCTAGCGGCCGCACATGCACATTATAATAGGCGGAATAACGGGTTTTCAGCGCCACGCCCGCTTTCGCGTCTGGCTGTTGAAGGAGGGAAAGACGGGCGGTCCCTGGAACGCGGGTCTTGGGGTATGTGGTATGCTATGCTTGCGATCCTGGGGACCACCCGCTCCGGCGTTTTTGAGGGTTTTACCCAATGCGCAACCATTGAGGCAAACCTCCCCGGCCGCACAGGTTTTCCTCCCTGTGAAGCCGAAGCGCCGATCCTTTCCCGACTTGCGAAGGTTTCCGGAAGCATTCCCGCCGGAAAGGACACGAGAAGAATAAGCGAGGACGGGACGTGTTGGATAAGTTGGTGTGTTTTTTATTTGGGGTGGCAAAACAGCGGTGCGTGGTTCGACAAGCTCACCATGAGGGAACTGGATGGGCTGCAATCACCGGCCTCCCTCATGGTGAGCTTGTCGAACCACGCACCACGCGTTACAAATCCCCATAAACCGCCCGGCATGTCGCGTTGCAATATAAAACGTCCATGGCGGGTTGCGTCTCTTGCCATTTGCCCGTATAAGCCGCCCGTTCATTGCTCGGCGTCAGCTGGGGGCTGAACGGAGGGCCGGATTTCGATCCGTGGAAGCGTAAAAGCTTCAGCCTCCCGTGTCTCCGCTCTCGATCGTCTCCATCAGCGTCCTTTCTTCCCCGGTCACCCGGCAGAGAGATTCGCAGAGGTTTACCGTTGATTCCGGGCAATATTAACGAAGAAAGGCAAAGACAATGGCTCTTTATGAACATGTGTTCCTTGCTCGACAGGACATTTCGCAGCAGCAGGTCGATGCGCTTGTAGAACAGTACAAGGGTATCATCGAGGCCAATGGCGGCAAAGTCGGGCGTATTGAAAGCTGGGGCCTCCGCGCCCTGACCTATCGCATCAACAAGAACCGCAAGGCGTATTACTCGCTTCTCAACATCGATGCTCCGGCAGCCGCCGTTGCCGAAGTTGAGCGCCAGCAGCGCATCAATGAAGACGTTCTGCGCTTCATGACCATTCGCGTTGAAGAGCACGAAGAAGGCCAGTCGGCCATGCTTGCACGCCGTGACGATCGCCGCGAACGCGACGACAAGTTCGGTGGCCGTGATGACGATCGTCCGCGCCGTCCACGCCGCCCGCGTGACAACGAAGCCGGTGAAGGAGCAGAATAATGGTTGATATCAATCAGATCCCGACCCGCCGTCCGTTCCATCGCCGCCGCAAGACCTGCCCGTTCTCGGGTGCCAATGCGCCGAAGATCGACTACAAGGACATCAAGCTCCTGTCGCGCTATATTTCCGAGCGTGGCAAGATCGTTCCTTCCCGTATCACAGCTGTCAGCCAGAAGAAGCAGCGCGAACTCGCCCAGGCGATCAAGCGCGCCCGTTTCCTCGGCCTGCTGCCATACGTTGTGAAGTAAGACACTCGGAGGCGGCAGGATTTCGTCCCGCCGCCTTCTGCCCTGCGGGGCAATAAAGCCTTCCGCGATGGGCGTGGTCAGGCATACTAGAAAACCCAAGTTGAGGGATCGGTTGAAAAACCACCTCTAACTGCTTCAACAAGCAGGACAGCGAGTGACATGAAACTGACTGGAACAGATATCGGCATTGGTGTGCTGGCGGGCCTTGCGGCTGCGCTGCTGACGACCGGTGTTATCGTGAATTCCAGCCTTGCCATGATATTGCTGCTGTTTTCGCCGCTGCCGATTTTTGTCGCGGCGCTGGGCTGGGGCACGGCCTGCGGCTTCATCGCCGCGCTTACCGTAGCTGTTGCCGTGTCCGTCATCGCCGCCCCGACGGCCGCCATCGTCGTCGTGCTCATCACCGCCCTGCCCGCCGCCGTCGGCGCCTATTTCACCGGCCTTGCCCGTCCGGCCGCCGAGATTGGCGGACCGAAGGACGTCTATGTCTGGTATCCCCTCGCCGATACATTGCTGCGGCTGGCGCTTGTTGTCGCCGCCGGCTTCATCGTCATCGGCGTCATGATCGGCTTCAGCGAAGACTTTGCCCGCCAGCTGGCGCAGTCGCTGACCCAGCAGCTGGCCGTGAGCAATCCGGAACTGGCGGCCAATGCCGACCTGACGCAGAGCATGGCGCAGTTCGTCGTGCGCGTCCTGCCGGCCCTGCAGCCCGCCGCGTGGCTGTGCATCATCATCGCCAATCTCTACATCGCCCTGCGCCTGACGGCTGCCTCGGGCAAGCTGCGCCGCCCGCGGGACGACTGGCCGCGTGCCCTGCGCATGCCGCGCCCGGCGCTTGTCGTGTTTGCCGTCGCCTGCGCCGCTGCGTTCCTGCCGGGCGGTCCCGGCTACGCGGCAACGGCGGTTGCCGGTGCCCTCGGCGCCGGGTTCGTCCTGGCCGGCTTCGGCATGCTGCATGCCCGCACGCGCGGCGCCACCTGGCGACCGTTTGCCCTGTGGTTTGCCTATCTCGCCGTGTTTCTCTTTGTTTTTGCGCTTCTCGTCTTCCTTCTCGCCGGTCTGTTTGACACATCGCGCAACGCGCCGGTTTCGAAGGCTGTGAATACCGATACCCCACCCAATAACGACAATTGAACTTGAAAGGAAAACTCACATGGAAGTCATTCTTCTCGAACGCATCAGCCGCCTCGGCCAGATGGGTGAAACAGTCAAGGTAAAGGACGGCTTTGCCCGCAACTTCCTTCTGCCGCAGGGCAAGGCGCTTCGTGCCAACGAAGCCAACAAGAAGAAGTTCGAAGGCCAGCGCGCCCAGCTCGAAGCCCGCAACCTCGAGCGCAAGACCGAAGCCCAGGCAATCGCCGACAAGCTCGACGGCAAGACATTCGTTGCAGTCCGCTCCGCCGGTGAAACCGGTCAGCTCTACGGTTCAGTAACGACCCGCGACATTGCCGACCTGATCACGGCGGAAGGTTTCTCGATCAACCGCAACCAGGTTGAACTGAACACGCCAATCAAGACGATCGGCCTGCACAAGATCGTTCTGGTTCTGCATCCGGAAGTTGAAGCAACCGTTACGATCAACATTGCCCGTACGGCCGATGAAGCCGAGCGTCAGGTAAAGGGTGAAGACCTCACCTCCGCCGAAGCGATCTATGGCATTGAAGAAGCACCGCTTTCCGACGAATTCTTCGACGAAGACGAAGAAGGCGAAGAAAACGCCTGATTTCAAAGCAAAAACCGCTCGCAGGAGTGGTGTTTGCTCTACCATGAAACACCCGGCAGAGATGCCGGGTGTTTTTTTGCTTTGCAGAATCAAAAAAACGGGTAAATTTGTTTATCCTACCCACGCCCGACCTTGGCTCAATCCCGAGCCTCATAATGGCCGAGCTCTATCGTCAATGATGGAGATTGTTCATGAATGCCATTCTTAGGGCTGCGCTTTCGCGGCTCATCCACACTGGTACACTTTCGATTACTGACTCATCCGGCCAGAAGCGCACCTTTGGTGACGGGACCGGAGATCCGATCCACTTCCGCATCAACACGGCTGCGGCCGAACGGCGGATTGCCTTCGATCCCTCCCTGCATTTCGCCGAAGCCTATATGAACGGCGAACTCGATGTTCTCGACGGCGATATCTACGACGTCCTGAAGATCATCTTTGAAAACACCGGCGCCACCGCGGCACGCGAGCCATGGATGCTGGCGCTGGAGGGCATTCGCCGTGCCACCCGCCGCCTGCACCAGATGAACAATCTCACCCGTTCATCCAGCAATGTGCAGCGGCACTACGACCTGTCGGAAGAGCTCTACCGCCTGTTTCTCGACCCGGACATGCAGTATTCCTGCGCCTATTTCGAGCATCCAGACGCGACCCTCGAAGAGGCGCAACTGGCGAAGAAACGGCATATCGCGGCCAAGCTTCTGGTCGAAAAGGGCCACAAGACCCTCGATATCGGCTGCGGCTGGGGCGGTCTCGGGCTTTACCTCGCCCGTCATCTCGATGCCAATGTGCTGGGCGTCACGCTCTCGCACGAACAGCATGGCATCGCCAACAAGCGGGCCATCGACGAGGGCCTGTCGACACAGGCTCGCTTCGACCTGCGCGACTACCGGACCATCGACGACAGTTTCGACCGGATTGTCTCCGTCGGCATGTTCGAGCATGTCGGCGTCGGGCATTTCGCCGAGTATTTCCAGCATACGGCGCGGCTGTTGAAGAAGGACGGGGTTTTCCTCCTGCATTCGATCGGACGGTCGGACGGGCCGTCCTATACCAATGCGTTCATCCAGAAGTACATCTTTCCGGGCGGCTATATCCCCGCGCTCTCGGAAGTGCTTCCGCAGATCGAAAAGGCGGGGCTGGTCATCACCGACATCGAAATCCTGCGGTTGCACTATGCCGACACACTGCGCATCTGGCGCGAGCGGTTCATGGCGAACCGCGACAAGGCCAAGGCGATCTATGACGAGCGCTTCTGCCGCATGTGGGAATTCTATCTCGCCGCGTCGGAATCGGCCTTCCGCTGGCAGAACCTGATGGTGTTCCAGATCCAGCTGGCGCACCGGCAGGAATCGGTGCCGCTGACGCGCACCTATATCGAGAAGGAAGAAAAGCGCCTGAAGCGGCTGGAAAGCGAGCGCAGCTGCGCCAATACCCAGGTCGACAACCGGGAATCGGCTGCCGGACGCTGACGCCCGCCGCCGCAAACCCATTGGCCCGCCGTGATTGTGCTGATCGCGGCGGGCCAGAGCATGAATCGCGCCCGGTTTTCGCATCGTGATCGCGCATTCTGGCAAGTACGCGGTGGACATCGGCAGGAGAACGCGCTTAAGCCTCCCCACGGGCTGCCGAATAGCCTAGAATCAGCAAATGCGAATCGCGCAAGAGACGTGGCCAATCTTTTTCCCCTCTGTGGATAGCGGGGTCTAAGGTTGTTACCTGCATTGCCTAGGATTCGCGGCGCAGGCCATAGTTAATTCGAACGGGAAAAAATACCATGGCTGAGGCAGCACGCAAATTCATCGAGGTACGGGAAAACGCGGACAAGCTCTACCGCGAGGCGCCGAACAATATCGAGGCCGAACAGGCGCTCCTCGGGGCCATTCTCATCAACAATGATGCGTTTTACCGGGTCTCCGACTTCCTCAAGCCGGTGCATTTCTACGAACCGCTGCACCGCAAGATTTTCGACGTGTCGTCGGACATGATCCGCATGGGCAAGATGGCCAATCCCGTGACGCTGAAGACCTTCCTGCCCGTGGAGGAAAAAGTCGGCGAGATGACGGTGATGCAGTATCTGGCGCGCCTTGCCGCCGAAGCCGTGACCATCATCAATGCCGAGGACTACGGCCGCGCCATCTACGATCTTGCCACGCGCCGCGCGCTGATCACCATCGGCGAGGACATGGTCAATATCGCCTATGACGCGCCGGTGGACGTGGCGCCGCAGGGCCAGATCGAGGATGCCGAGCGCCGCCTGTTCGAACTGGCGGAAACCGGCCGCTACGATGGCGGCTTCCAGACCTTTACCGATGCGGTGAAAACCGCTGTCGACATGGCCAACGCCGCCTTCATGCGCGATGGTCACCTGTCCGGCGTTTCAACCGGCATTCATGCGCTCGACAACCGCATGGGCGGCCTGCAGCCGTCGGATCTGATCGTGCTTGCAGGACGACCCGGCATGGGCAAGACCTCGCTTGCCACCAACATCGCCTTCAATATCGCGGCGGCTTACGAGTCCGAGCAGCTGGCGGACGGAACGATCAAGGCCAAGAATGGCGGCGTTGTCGGCTTCTTCTCGCTCGAAATGTCGTCGGAACAGCTGGCGACGCGTATCATTTCCGAGCAGTCGGAGATCAGTTCATCGAAAATCCGCCGCGGTGAAATCAACGAGGCCGAATTCGAAAAGCTCGTCGCCTGCTCGCAGCACATGCAGAAGGTGCCGCTCTATATCGACCAGACCGGTGGTATTTCCATTGCGCAGCTGGCCGCCCGTGCCCGGCGTTTGAAGCGCCAGCGCGGCCTCGACGTTCTGGTCATCGACTATATCCAGCTGATGCAGGGCTCGTCCAAAAAGGCTTCGGAAAACCGCGTTCAGGAAATCACCGAAATCACCACGGGCCTGAAAGCACTCGGCAAGGAACTCAACACGCCGATCATCGCGCTGTCACAGCTCTCCCGTCAGGTGGAAAGCCGCGAAGACAAGCGGCCGCAGCTCTCCGACCTGCGCGAATCCGGGTCGATCGAGCAGGACGCCGACGTTGTGATCTTCGTCTATCGCGACGAATACTACATCAAGAACAAGGAGCCGAAGGAAGGCACCGAGGAGCATTTCAAATGGCAGGCCGACCTCAAGGAGGCCATGGGCAAGGCGGAAGTCATCATCGCCAAGCAGCGTCACGGCCCGACGGGCACGGTGAAGCTGGCCTTCCAGGCGGAATTCACCCGGTTCACCGACCTTGCGGAAGATTCACACCTGCCAGAACGCTTCGAGTAATCAATTGAACAGCACAAAACCTCACGTCACCACCGCAGGCGCCGATCCCCGTCTTGCGGGCGGGCGGCTTACCATCGATCTCGATGCGCTCGTGGCCAACTGGACGTTCCTTGCGGAAAAATCGAAACCGGCGCAGGCGAGCGCCGTCGTCAAGGCCGACGCCTACGGGCTCGGCATCGATCATGTCGTGCCTGTCCTGCGCGACGCCGGCTGCCGGACATTCTTCGTGGCGCTGGTCGAGGAAGGCCTGCGGGTCAAGGCCGCCGCGCCGGATGCACGGGTTTTCGTTCTGAACGGCCTGTTTGCCGACGCGCGCCCGGTGTTCGAAACGTCCGGACTGATCCCCGTCCTCGGCTCGCTGCACGAAATCGGCCTGTGGAGCCGCGCCAATGCCGCGAGCGGATTGACGCTACCCTATGCCCTGCACGTGGATACCGGCATGAACCGGCTGGGACTGACCATGGCCGAAGCACTCGACTTTGCTGCCGCTGGCCGCGAAATGCCGGTGCTGGTGATGACGCATCTGGCGACAGGCGATGAACCCGGCCATCGTCTCACCCGGCAGCAGATCGAGTCATTTCAAACGCTTCGCACCGCTTTTGCAGGCATTGAATCAAGCGCGTCCAATTCCTCCGGCATTTTTCACACGATCAGCAATGGCGGCGACCTGAGCCGTCCGGGCATTGCCATGTATGGCGGCGAGGCGCTGGCCGGCGTCGCCAATCCCATGCGCCCCGTGGTGACGCTGGAAGCGCGCATCGTGCAGATCCGCACTAGCCCCAAGGGCGAGACGTCTGGTTACGGCGCCACCGCGCTCTTGGAACGCGACACCCGGATTGCCATCTGCTCGACCGGCTACGCCGACGGCTATCTGCGCCCGCTGTCGGGCAGCGGCCCGCCCCCGCGCAGCGTCGTGCCCCAGGGCGGCGGAGGCTGTGTT